>JBBSVG010000312.1:0-4470 GCA_038233775.1 Bacteroidota bacterium
AAGAAGTAGAACCCGAGCGATCCGTCCACACCCGGACCTTTCGACAGGTTGCCGAAGATGAAGTTCGCGCCTTCACCGGTGAAGGAGAGCAGCCCAACGAACCCTTCGGCCAACCCTTCAAAGGCCCATTTCGGCCAGCCCAACGGGGCGAACACGCGACCCATCGGCTCACCGAGCAAGACGAACACGCCGAAGACGAGCTGCATCAGCAGCGCTTTGCCGACCATTCCCCACGGCACCGCGCGGCGGTTGTTGGAGAACAGGTACGCGATCCCGATCAGCACCGCGAGGCCAAACAGCCCGCGCAGGATGTCCACCGGCCAGTTCTTCGGTCCGTCGGTCCGCAACTCGGCGGCACCGTTCCGGGCGGCATCGGTGGCCGAGAGCCCAGCGCCGGGCAGCGAATCGGACAGCGGTGCGGAGGCGATGCGGAGCGAATCGTCGGGCGTCGCGGTCGAGTCACCGGGCGAGGCCGAGGCGGCGCGGGCGAGCGTCGTGCGGACCGAATCGGCCTCCGCCCGAGTCACGCTCTGGGCGGCGACGGCCGGGGCGGGCAGCAGCCGACCGAGCAGGCTCGATCCGAAGTAGAGCACACAGGCCAGCAGCAGCAGCTGGCTCCAGCCGTGGCGGCGGTGGGTCAATCGGGAGAAGTTCACGTCGGTTCGTCGGGGCTGGAAGTGGGTGACGCCGGGGCGGCGTCGGGGGAAAGCTCGGGCGGGGCGTCGGTCGGACCAACCGTCGGGCCGGCGTCGTCGAGGAAGAGTTGCGGGTAGCGCTGATAAAGATACGAGACGGCCAGCAGGAAGAGCGCGAGGCCGATAAAGCAGATGATCCGGTACGGTGTGGACAGAAACGACAGGTCGATCAGCGCGACCTTGACGATGACCAGCCCGACCATGCCGAGCGCGATCAGCCGCAGCACCTGCGACCGACGCCACCAGCCGAGCACCAAGAGCAGCGCCCCGTAGCCCAGCCAGACGCCGGAGAGCGCCAGTTGTCGCCCGTTCCGCAAATGCTCGATTGCCTGCTGCCGACCGATCTCGAGCGCATCATCGCCGGGGTCCGTCTGAACCGAATCGGTCTGAACGGAAAAGGTGTCGCCGGAGAACGTGCCGGTCACTTCTGGCACATAGCTCTGCTGCTCGAGCGGCTGGAGCGGCACGTCGAACGCATCGACCGTCTCGACCGTCACGAGCGCGAAGCCGACGAAGATCGTCGCGCCGATCAGCACCGACCGGACGAGGCCGGGCCGCTGCCATGCGGCGGCCAGCCCGAGCGCAACGGCGACGAGCGTAAACAGCAAGGCGCGCGGGTTGACCACCGGGACGAAGGTCAGCACCGGATCGTAGTCCCAACCCCAACCGACCGCAACGACGGCGGCCAGCCCGATCAGGCCGAGCCCAAGCGCCGCGAACACCGGCCGCGACCGGTCGCGGCCCCAGCGGATGAGCGGCAGCCCGAGCATCAGCCAGAACACTGTCACCATCAGCGGCCGAAGGAATTCGAGCGTCTGCCGCAACTCGCCCGGATCGAGCCCGATCATTCGGCGGCGGAAGGTGTCGTTCGTCTCGACGGTGACGAGGATGAACAGCAGCGCGATCCAGCCGATGTTCAGCAGCGGCGCGAGGGTGTTTTGCGCGAGTTTGTCCCGTCCCCAGCGCCCGAACAGCGCCGCACTCGCCGCGCACCCGGCCGCGACGACGGCGACGGTCAGCGCACGCGGGTTGAGCACCGGGCGGAACTGTTCAATCGGGTTGAAGACCCACGTGACCGGATCGACGACGAGCCGGATGAGCGTCAGCCCGAGCACGGCCAGTCCGGCCTGCCAGATGGCGTCGCGGTTGAAGCGCAGTCCGGCGGCGATCAGGGCGACGGCGAGCACCGTCCAACCGCCGGTGATCCAGTCGCCGTCCAGCCCGAACGCAATCGCTGTGACGACAAACGCGACCGCCGACCACGAGGCGCGGGTGACGGCAACCTGCCCGGCGCCGCGACGGTCGAGCGTCCACCACGAGCCAGCATAGACAAGCCCGAGGCCGACGAACGCCGCCGCTCGGGTCCGGTCGCCGGTCATCAACGCGACGATCCCGAGCAGCACCGCCCCGGCGTTGACGACGGCCGTCGCGTGTCGCAGCAGAATCCAGCGCGGGTCGAGGTTCGTCGGCGCGGGCCGCAGCGAGCGGCGCAGATCGGCGGCGAAGACCATCGCCCAGACGGCGAGCAGGAACACGAGCGCTGCCGTCGCCGGTTGGCTGACCCGATAGACCGTGTCGTACCACGAGGCGAGAATGACCAGATCGGCCAGCAAGGTCAGCGGTTCGAGCACCGTCCACCGCTCGCCGTCGGCGGTTCGGCCCTGTTGCCAGATCGAGACGGCGATCATCCCGAGCGAGAACAGTCCCAAGTAGCCGAACAGGCCGACGTCGTTGACTTGCCCCGTCGAGAGCATGAACGGCGTCAGCACGCCGCCGGCCCAGCCGAGCAGCGAGACGGCGAGCGAATCGGTCGAGATCGCTTGGGCGAACGCCAGCACCGTCACGGCCGACATCAGCCCAAACGCGACGGGTTGCGAGATCAGACCGTAGAAGTTGAACGCGGCGTACACGCATAAATACAGCACGGCGATCCCGGCGCCGGTCAAGCCCTGGGCGAAGATCGGCAGCTTGCGCCGGTGAAAGACCCAACCGCCAACCTGCAACCCGGTCCCAACGATGACGCCGATCAAGACCCGCATCGCCGGACCGATCCACTCGTTGTCGAACGCGTACTTCAGGAAGTAGCCGACGCCGAGAATCAGCGCCAGCGCGCCGACGCGGTTGAGCACTTGCCCGCCGACGAGCGCTTCCCACTCGGCCCGACTCCGGGCTGGCTTCTTCGCCACCGGCGGCCGAACGACAGGCGGCGTCCAAACCTTTCCCAAGCGCACCGATTCCGGCGCAGGCGCCACCGGCGGCGCGGGCTCGATCCCAACCGGCGCAGGCTGCGGCGCGTCGATTACTGCGACCGGAAGCGGCGGCGCAGTCGGCTCGGCGACGGTCGCGGCCGATGCCAACGGTCGATTCCGCTCAAGTTGCTCCAGCCGGTGATGCAACGCGCCAAGCTGCGCGGTGAGTTGGATGACTCGGGCCGATGCTTCGCGGGCGCGAGTGAAGGCCAGAATCGGCATCACGATGACCAGCCCGATGAAGGCCAGAAACATCGCCCCGAAAAAGACGAACTCTGAATCCATGAGGCTGGGGAAAGCGGTGGAAAGCGCGGGGAACCGTCAAGTCGAAGATCGCACGCCGGGCGGCGCACGGCCCATCGGGAGAATCGCCTATGAGCGACTCGCCCCTTTCACAGCAGGCGTTCGTCCCACCTGTTGCTGTCACCTGAACGCAGTCAAGGGTCTCACGCTGCGGCCGACTGCCGGAGAGCGTCGGCGTGGACCCTCTCCCCGATCAGTTACCGAACCGGGGGTTAACGACGGTGTTGTAGATCGAGCCGAACGAATAGCGCAACCCGATTGACGTGGAGTAGGAGAACGACGTGGCCTGCTGACGCTGCCGGAGCAACACATCCGCCGGCGACAGTCCGGCCTGCCGAAGCGACAGTTGATCCCGAATGCGACTGTACTCGCCGTAGATCTCGACGGACAGTCCTTTGATCAGCCGGATCGAGAAGCCGCCATCGGCAGAAACTCGATACTTCCGGAAATCCGTCAGATAGTTTCTCCCATCGATGCTCATGTTGACCGTGCCCCACGGCTGTTGTAACCCGAGACTCACCTCCAGCGACTGGCTCGGCAGGGTTTCCCGCAGCTTGCCGTAGATCGTGACCTCCTCGTAGCGCGTGTGGCTGAGGTTCAGTCGGTAGAGGAAGCGCAACTGCTGGCGAGTGGATTCGGCGTAGGGGAACAGGTTGTACTCGACGGCCGGAGCGACTGACAGATCGAGGCGGATGTTGGAGTAGGTCGAACTCGACACGGATGCCGACGCACCGGCAGACCAGTGATCCGTCAGGCTCTTGACCACCAGCCCACGGCCGCTGTAGCCCCGCGTCGCGTTCAGACTGCCATCGAACTGTTGCTCGTTGTAGTTGAGTCTGGCCGACGCATTGGCTTTCCACGCCTCCGTCACCCGGTTGGCGCCGACGGAGCCGTTGGCGTAGAGCGAGCTGTAGCTCTTCTCGCCCTGAGCGTACACGTTTCCGTTCAGGTTGAACACCCAACTGTCCCACGGATCGATGACCGAGCCGGCGACAACAGGCGTCGAGGTGGTTGACTCGGGGCGCCGGAGGATGAGATCCGACCCGCTCGCCGTCCGGGCGACATAGCGGGCGAGGCCGAGGGCGATCTGCCGGGCCACCCCCTGCCGAAGTTGGTCGACGGTGGCATCGGGCAGGGACGCATAGCTCAGTTCGTCCGTCAACCCGGCGAAGGCGCCCTGGCCGATGAAGCGGAGCGTGCGCCGCATCCCGCCCGAGCCGCTC
>JBBSVG010000313.1:0-4455 GCA_038233775.1 Bacteroidota bacterium
CAAGCGGCCGACATCGCCGTCCGGTCGCTCCTCAACCCGACCGCCACCCGCTGATGCCGCCTTCGCTTGCCGTCGTCATCGTCAGCTTCAACTCGGGTGACGTGCTAACCGACTGTCTGGCCTCGCTCCGCACGCAGCAGTTCAGCGGCAGCGTCACGATCCACGTCGTCGATAATGCCTCGACCGACGGCACCGCCGAGCGCGTCGCCCACGAGTTTCCCGAGGTTCGGCTCACGGTCAGTCCGGCCAACGTCGGCTTCTCGGCCGGAAACAACCTCGCGCTGCGACCGATCCTGAGCGAACCGGACGCGCCCGACGCGATCCTGCTGCTCAACCCCGACACGGTCGTTCCGCCCAACGGACTGATCGGGTTGATGGCCGCGCTAACGGAGCGACCCGAGGCCGGGATCATCGGCCCGCGCACCGCGACGGCGGACGGGCAGATGGATCCCGCCTGCCGCCGCTCGTTCCCGACGCCGCTCGTCTCGTTCTACCGGTTCAGCGGACTCGCCCGGCGCTTCCCCAACTCGCGCCGGTTCGCCCGCTACAACCTGAGCTTTCTCGACCCCAACCAACCGGCCGAGGTCGATGCCGTCAGCGGCGCCGCGATGCTGGCCCGCACCTCTGCCGTCCGCGAGATCGGGCTGCTCGACGAGGCGTTCTTCATGTACGGCGAGGATTTGGACTGGTGCCTGCGGATGAAATCGGCCGGCTGGCAGGTCTGGTTCGACCCGCGCGTGACGATTCTGCACCTGCGCGGCGTCTCGACCGCTCGTCGGCCCGGTCCCGCCCGAGACGCCTTCTACGACGCGATGCGGATCTTCCACCGGAAGCACTACGCCGCCCGCACGCCCACCGTCGTCAACCGCCTGATCGAACTCGGCATCTCTTTCATCGAGCGCCGCAGCCGTTAACCGGAGCCTTCCATGACGTTCAGCGGACAGCCGGACAGTCTTGTTGCCCGAATCGCCTACTGGACGCTCGTCGCGATTGCAGCGGCGCTGGTCGTGGTCAGTTTTGTTCCGTGGATCGTGCGGTCGGATTGGTGGCTGATTCGGGTGTTCGATTTCCCGAGGGTTCAGATCTTCGTCGGGTGCCTGATCGTCGCGCTCGGCCTCGTCCCGTTCGTGTCGCTAAAGCACCAGTTGGCCGCCGCCAACGTCGCCTGCTTGGGCGCGATTGCGTCGGCGGTGTTGCAGGGCAGTTACATTCTTCCGTACCTGCCCGGCGCCGCCAAACAGGTCTATGACGACACGCCGGACGCAGCCGGGCCGACGGTCACGCTGTTCCTCGCCAACGTGCTGATGCAGCACCACGACCCGGCCCCGCTGCGGTCGCAGATTGAGCGCGCTCATGCCGATATCGTGTTGCTGACCGAGCCGGACCGCTGGTGGCTGACGCACCTCTCGCCACTCGACAGCCTCTACCCGTACCGCGTCCAAGTGCCGCTCGACAACACCTACGGGATGCTGCTCTACAGCCGCTTGCCGCTGATCTCACCCGAGGTCAAATATCTGATCGATCACGACACGCCGTCGATCCACACGGCCATCGAACTGGACGGGCAGCACGTTGCGCTCCGGTTCACCCACCCCAAACCGCCGGCGCCGGACGAGGCGACGCACACGACCGACCGCAACGGCGAGTTGCTGCTCGTCGCCAGTGCCGTCCAACGCGAGGGCGGCGGCCCATCGCTCGTCGCTGGCGACCTGAACACGGTTCCGTGGAGCCAAACGGCCAAGCTGCTCCAGCGCACCGCCGGGCTGCTCGACCCGCGCCGGGGACGCGGGCTGTACCCGACCTACCCGGCCGGTCGGCCGCTGCTCCGCTGGCCGCTCGACCAGATCTTTTTGAGTCCACAGTTCCGTCTCGTCAGCCTGAAACGGTTGGGCGACAACGGCTCCGATCATTTCCCGCTGCTCGTCACGCTGCGGCTGACGCCCGCTTCGCCCGTCCAGTCGATCCCCGACCTGAACCCCGGCGACCGCCGCAAGGCCCGCCAAGCCATCGAAGACGCCCGCTCGGAATAGCCAGCCCGTATCCAGGATGCCAGAGGATTCTACTGCGCCGTTGGGCACTACCGTTCAGATCGACAACCGTCCGCAAGTTGATCGAGTGGCAATCCGTCTCATCGAGCGACCGCTCCGCGATCACGAATATGCTCAACTGGTAGGTGCGCAGCCTGGCTCGAAAGTGACGGTGACCGTTTCAATGGAACCGCCGGAGCCGCCTAACGAGGTGATCGAGATCATCACCACTCACCCAGCGATTGTGGGTGAGCAACATCGCTTTCTTGACCGAGATCTTGACGGGAACGCGTATATTCAGAACGCCTTGTTTCACAAGAACAGGAAAACGGCGGCGCCGCTGTTCGGGCTCGACGTCTTCGAGGCGCAGGTTCATGCAGCCCAATCCCTCGGGTTCAAGTACATCTACGTTCGCGCAACGGGGCGGTTTGGCGACCGCGAGGACGATGGCTACTTCGTGTGGCCGCTCTATGGATTCAACCGATCCCTGTCGGATCGAGAGCGGGCCATGCTGCCGGAACGGCTGCGCTCGGCCCGGAGTTGTTCCTGTTGCTGGGTGGGCCTGAGTGGTGGGCCAAGAACGGTTCCACCCACGATGTCTTGTTCGATCTGACGCCGGGCAGCAGCTCCGATCAAGCGCTACGGCTTTACGCCCGAAGAAAGAGAGGTCTCTGATGAAACAGAAACAGATCAATGGGCTGATCGACGTCTCTCCGCGCGCGGGCTCGGACGCTTCGCTCATGCCCGGCGTGAGCATACGGCAGGCCCACCCTCCGCGCTCCGGCTCGGACGACTCGCTCTCGCTGACGAACCTTCAGGATGTCGATCTGATCGTCCAGGTCCGACAGGAGGTAAATGTCGGCGTCACGCAAGAGCAGCGAGACGAAGAACACCGGCGCCTGCTCCGCACGGAATCGGCCCTCCGGGGTCGGCTCCGACAGCGGGATCTGTCCTGCAACGAAGGGGGTTGAGGACAAGCAAGCCGCGTCTGAACGTCGAGCAATGAGAAGCGCCCGGTGAGATTATCGGGCGTTTCTCGTTTGGTTGCTCACCTCAACGGCGCCGGTCGAAGTACGGGTCGAGGTTGAGCACGGCGTATCGGCCAAGCCGTAGGAACGCTCATTGAAGGCTGTCAGCGCAGCTCAGCGACGGGTTGCGGGCCTGATACGCGGCGCGAAGCGAGTCGACCAGCGCGGTCTCCGTTGGAGAGAGCGGTTGATACAAGCGACCGAACGCCCAACCATAACCCCAGCGGTAGGGCGTGCGGTAGTAGGGTCCGCCGCCGGAACGAACCCCAGCGAACATCAACTCGGCCAGCACCAGGCTATGTGAGGTGTCCAGCACGCAACGCCGGAGGTCGAGATCGGCCGCGAGCCGCTCGTCGGCTGTGCCACCGCGCCAGTAAGCCAGATCGTGGACCAGACAGCAGCGGCACCACTCGGCTCCGCCCCCGACCGCCCGGTCCGGGAACTGGCTGCACCCATCGGTGGTGAACGGCTGCAGCCCCTTCGGTGTCGCGCACCCGAGCAGCACGACCGACATGCCGACCATCGTCGCGACAACCCGGCGAGTCCTGAGCGGAATGGACATCAGGGGGTCATCCTACCGAGAATAACGGTTGCGAGGACGTGCGTGCGATGCATGACCAACTCCGGTTGGTTATAGTGCCCTCCCTTCGGAGACAAGCCGTGCAAAAGAGGGTTCCGTGCGATTCACCTGCCCGGTTATCGGTTGGCGGTTAATAGCGCCGGTCGAAGTACGGGTCGAGGTTGAGGGTGGCGAATGGGTAAAAAGGCGCGGTCGGGGCGTCGAGGGTGGGCGCGAGGGTGAATCGGGCGCCAGCGTCGATGAGCAGTTGCGTGACGATCCGCTGCAGCTTGGCTGCCGTGCGTCCGGCGGGATCGAGGAGCGGTGTCGGGTCGGTCAGCCCGAGCGTGGTGACGGAACCGACACGGCGCAGCAACCCGGCGGCGCCGACCGGGACGCCGCGCTTGAGGAACCCGTCGGCGGTCGAGATGCCGGGCACGTCGAGCCGTGGCAGCGACCAGAGCGTATCGACCGTCGCGCCACCGCCGAGCACGATGCCTGCTCCCCCGCTCGCAGTTGCACCGGCCGAGCCAATCCAGCCGTCGCCGCGACCGGGCCGGGGCGCGTCGGTCAGCGCGGCGCCGCTGCGGGTGACGAGTGCGGCCCACGGTCCGGCGGACACGTCCGGCAACCGGACGAACCGCGCCGGTTGCGTCGGCAGCGGTGATAGGGCGACGGTGAGCAGCATTCGGAGCACGGCGAGCGTCGCCGGTTCGCTCGGGCGGCCGACGAGATCGAGCGTGCAGACGGTCCAGCTTCCGCTGCCGACGCGGGCCGTCAGCAGCGCCGATTCGGTCAGATCAAATCCATTCTCCAATAACGGCGACCACGGCCCCGCCTG
>JBBSVG010000314.1:0-4451 GCA_038233775.1 Bacteroidota bacterium
AGGCCTACACGCCGCCGCTCGGTCCAATGCGCCAGTATGCGACCAGCGACGAGGTGGATGCCGTCATCATCGGCACCGGTGCGGGCGGGGCGCCGATGCTGGCCCGGTTGGCGGCCGGTGGTTGGCGCGTCGTCGGGCTGGAGGCGGGGCCGATGTACGATCCGACCAAAGAGTTCGCCACGGACGAGCGGGCGCAGGAGAAGCTGTTCTGGACCGACGAGCGACTCTCGGCCGGCGCCGATCCGCTTGCATTCGGGGCGAACAATTCGGGCACCGGGGTCGGTGGTTCGACGCTGCACTTCACCGCCTACACGCCGCGTCCCCGCGCTGCCGACTTTCACCTGCACCGTGATTTCTCGGTCGGCCACGATTGGCCGCTGAGTTACGCCGATCTGGTGCCGTACTACGATGAGGTCGAGCGATTCTTGGGCGTCAGCGGCCCGTCGCCGTACCCGTGGGAGCCGGAGCGGACGCCGTACCCGCTCGCCCCGCTGCCGCTCAACGGCGCGGCGCAACTGATGGAGCGCGCCTGCCGCACGCTCGGGCTGCGGACCGCCCCGGCGGCCAACGCGGCGCTCTCGGCGCCCTACGTCCAGCCCGGCATCGGACGGCGTCCGGCGTGTACGAATCGCGGCTTCTGTCAAGCGGGCTGCTCGGTCGGTGCCAAAGGGAGCATGGACGTGACGTACCTGCCGCTGGCGGTTGCTCACGGGGCCGAGATTCGTCCCGGCGCGTTCGTGACGGGCTTCGACCGGGCCGCCGATGGTCGGATCACGGCCGTCATTTATCAGCGCGACGGCGTGGAGCATCGGCAGAAGTGTCGCCATGTCGTCCTCGCCGCCGGGGCGGTCGAGACGCCGCGTTTGCTGCTGCTGAACGAACTCGCTACCGGCAGCGGTCAGGTTGGTCGGAACCTGATGGCGCACCCCGGCATCCAACTTTGGGGTCGGTTTGCCGAGCGCGTCGCGCCGTGGAAGGGGATTCCCGGCGGCTTGATCTCCGAAGACACGCACCGACCGGCGGACGCCGATTTCGCCGGCGGTTATCTGCTCCAGTCCATCGGCGTCATGCCCGTCACGTATGCAACGCAGGTCGCACGCGGTCGCGGCCTGTTCGGCGCGGCGCTCGACGATCATCTATCCGGCTACGTCCATACGGCCGGGATCAACATCTTAGGCGACTGCCTGCCGAGCGACGAGAACTTCCTCGAACTCTCAGGCGAACTCGACGGTCGCGGCCTGCCCAAGCCTCGGGTTCATTTCACTAACGGACCCAACGAGCGCCGGATGACCGCCCACGCCGAGGCGACGATGCGGGCGATCTGGACCGAGGCCGGCGGCGCCGATCTGTGGTCGTTCGACCGCAGCGCCCACGTGATCGGGACGTGTCGGATGGGAACTGACGGGGCCGATTCGGTTGTCAACCCATGGGGGCGCTCGCACGAGATCCCGAACCTGACGATTTCGGACAACTCGACCTTCCCCAGCGCTCTGCCGGTCAATCCAGCGCTGACGATCATCGCCCTCGCCCTCCGCTCCGCCGACCATCTGCTCGGCCGCACCCACTAATCTGCCATGAAAAGCTTCCTGACTGCGATCAAGAAACGCCACAAGGACGGCGTCTATGTCGGCGACGAGCACGGTGGCGCCGGTGGCGCCTCCGGCAGCGGTCTGCCGACGACCCACGCGAGCAATTTCCTGTTCGCCACCGGGATCGAGTGTTCCTATCCGACCATCGACGGCGGCAAGATCCGCCGTGACCAACTGGCCGAGTGCGGCCATTACGAGCATTTCAAAGAGGATTTCCGGCTGGTCAGCGAACTGGGGCTGAAATACCTTCGCTACGGGCTGCCGCTGCACAAGGTTTACCTCGCGCCGGGCAAGTTCGATTGGAGCTTCGCCGATGAAGCGATGGCCGAGATTCGTCGCTTAGGGATCGTCCCGATTCTCGACCTCGTCCACTTCGGTGTGCCCGATTGGATGGGCGATTTCCAGAACCCCGATCTGCCGCTGCTGCTGTCGGATTATGCGGAGGCGGTCGCCAAGCGCTACCCGTGGGTTCGCTTCTACACGCCGGTCAACGAGATGTACGTCACCGCTCGGGTCAGCGCGCTGGACGGGATCTGGAACGAGCAACTCAAGACGCCGAAAGCATTCGTTACCGCCGTCAAGCACATCGCCGCCTCGTGCATCATGATGACGCATTGTCTGGCGCGGCAGCGGAACGACCTGATCATGGTCCAGAGCGAGAGCGCCGAGTTCACCCACGAGATGAAGGCTGTTCCGTCGCCCGAGACCCGGCTGCGGAACCAGCTCCGCTTCATCGCGCTCGATCTGCTCTACGGTCATCCGCCCGACGCGCAAGTCTGCATGTACCTGCTCGACAACGGGATGACTCGGGCCGAGTACGATTGGTTCATGGCTGGCGAGCCGCCCGGCCACCAGATCGTCGGACTGGATTACTACGGCCGCAACGAGACGATCATCAAACCCGACGGCTCGACGTGCAACGCCGAGGACGGGCTCGGTTGGGCCAGCATCGCGCGGGAGTATTATCAGCGCTACCGCAAGCCGATCATGCACACCGAGACGAACGACTTCGACCCGAACCGCGCCCCGTGCTGGCTGTGGAAGCAATGGGCCAACTTGCTCTCGCTCCGCAGCGAAGGCGTGCCGGTGCTCGGCTTCACTTGGTACTCGCTGATCGACCAGATCGACTGGTCCATCGAGCTGGCCGAGAAGAAGGGGATCGTCGATGCGTGCGGCCTGTACGACTTAAAGCGCCAACCGCGCCCGGTCGCCGCCTCGTACCGGATGCTGCTCGAGGAGTTCGGCCGGATCACGCTCGTCCCGCACGGCGAGATGTTCGAGATCACCGACCAACCCGCCCGCCTGAAGGTGGAAGTTTGAACAAAGCTGTCGGCTATCAGCCGTCAGCCGTCAGCTCACGGCAAGAAAGCGATCAGCCATCAGCTATCGGCTGTCAGCTCACGGCAAGAGAAGGACAAGAGCGCCGAGCCAAACCTCCGTTCGTGGTGAGCCTGTCGAATCCACAACGGAGCCGCCGCCGCCGACCTATAGTTGGCTTTGGCGTGAGACCCTTCACTACGTTCAGGGTGACAAACAAGAGTGCCTCCTTTCCATCACCCCTCGCTCCTTGCTCTCTCCCGACCGTGTCATCAATCCGCATTCATCATTCATCAATTCCTCCATCCCTCATCCTGCTGCACTATTTTGGCGGATCGAGCCGCGAGTGGGCGCCGGTGCAGGCGCTGCTGACGGACGTTCGGACGGTCGCGCTCGATCTGCCCGGCCACGGCGCGGCGCCCGACCTTGATGACCACCACGTAGCGGCTCAGGCCGACGCGGTTCGCCGACAGATCGAGCAGTTGTCGCTGGGCGAGTATGTGCTCGTCGGGCACTCGATGGGCGGCAAGATCGCGCTGCATCTGGCGGCTGATCGGCCGGCGGGACTGGTCGGCCTCGCGCTCGTTGCCCCGAGTCCGCCGACGCCCGAGCCGATCCCAGCCGCCGACCGGCAAGCGCTGATCGACGGTCATGGCGACCCCACGCAAGCCGAGCGCACCGCCCGGACCATCGTCGCCCACCCGCTTCCGCCGACCGAGCACGACGCCGTCGTGGCCGACAACCTCCGCACCACCCGCAACTCGTGGGACGGCTGGCTGACGGTCGGCAGCCAAGAGAACCTGGTTGCGGATGTTGCTCGCCTCGCCGTCCCGACGCTCGTCGTCTTCGGCCTCGCCGACCGGGCCATTGCGCCTGCTATTCACCGCCGCGAAACCGTCGCCCGATTGGATCAGCCGACGGTAGTTGAGCTGCCCGACGTCGGCCACCTCGTCCCGCTCGAAGCCCCCGCCGCCCTCGCCACCGCCCTCCGCCTCTTCCTCGCAACGCTCCCAAGCTGAGTTTTACAAGTTTTTCTGCGAGCGCTTGACAAACGCTTACGAGTAAGCGAACTTGTGGTCGTCGGCAGAAAGCCGAGAATAGAGCTTGCAGTAAAATCGCATTGAAATAGAATAGAGCTGGCGTTTTTCAGTCGCACCCGAGAGGGTATTGTCGGTTTGTTTTCCGCAGGTATGTCAAATTCCGGACAAAGCCAGCAAAGCAGTTTGAGCGTGATTCGATGCCCGCTCAGGCTGAACCCGCCCACCTTATCGCCACGGACCCGCCCATGCGCCTGAAGCTGCATCTCAGTCCGAACCGACAGATTGTGCCGTTCGCGTATCAGCACCATTTGACGGGCGCTTTTTACAAGTGGCTCGGCGACGAGCATCCGGCGCACGATACCGTCAGCCTGTACTCGGTCGGCTGGCTGGCTGGTCGCAGTCGGGTCACGTCCGGCGGGCTCGCGTTCGCTGACGGGGCGACGTGGACGGTTTCGTTCCACGATCCGGCGCTCGCGAAAACGTTGCTGCGCGGCGTGTTGACCGA
>JBBSVG010000315.1:0-4449 GCA_038233775.1 Bacteroidota bacterium
CCCTCACGCTCGGCACGGTCGAGCAGCAACCGAGTGAGAACCCGCCCGGCACCGTCTCGGCGCAGTCCATCGCTGCGAACACGCAGGTGCGAAAAGGGACGGCGATCAACCTGATGCTCAGTCAGGGTCGCGCCGGTGGCAGCGGCTCGGCCGACGTCTCGCTGCCGAACGTGGTCAACCTACCGCTCTCGGAAGCGCAGCGGCTGATCAGCGGGATCGGCTTGCAGACCGTCGTCACCTACCGCAAGAGCAACGAACTGCTGCCGAACGTCGTCATCGACCAACAGCCGACGGCCGGGACGTCGCTGACTTCCGGCGGCGGCGTGGTGGTGCAACTGACCGTCGCCGGGGATGGACCGACGCAGGCGCCCGATCTGGAGGACGTGCCGCTCGAGGGTGGCGGCGGTCCCCCGGCAAGCGACGACGATTTGAAGCGACCGGGAGGGGGGCTGTGACGACAAACCACAATCCGCTGCTGCTGTCGCCGTCCTTGCTCTCGGCCGACTTTGCCGACCTGCGCCGCGATCTCGACGCCTGCGCGGCTGGCGGCGCCGACTGGCTGCACGTCGATGTGATGGACGGCCACTTCGTCCCGAACCTGACGCTCGGGCCGTTCATCGTCAAGCAAGTCAAGCGCCTGACCCGGCTGCCGCTCGATTGTCACCTGATGATCGAGCGGCCGGACGAGTTCTTGGAAGCGTTCGTCGATGCGGGCGCCGACCGGATCACGGTCCACGTTGAGGCCGTGCGGCATCTGCACCGGACCGTGACGCGCATCCGCGAACTGGGCGCGTTGCCCGGCGTCGTGCTCAACCCGGCCACGCCGGTCGTCGCGCTGGAGGAGATCGTCGCCCACGTCGATCTGGTGCTCGTCATGAGCGTCAACCCCGGTTTCGGCGGCCAAGCGTTCATCCCACAGTCGGTTGACAAGGTTCGCCGGGTGCGCGAACTGATCGAGCGGAAGAACCCCGGCTGCCGGCTCTCGGTCGATGGCGGCGTCAGCGCGGCGAACGCGGCCGAACTCGTTCGGGCCGGGGCCGATGTGCTCGTCAGCGGCAACGCCGTGTTCAGTCAGGATGATCTGGCGACGGCGATTCGCGATCTGCGGGCCGCCGCTGTGGGTGAATAACCGATCTGTTTGGCTGATCAAATACTTTCTGCATCGGAGAAAGCTATGAACAACGAGAGGTTGGCGCTGGTCGGCGGCCGCATCGTCACCCCGTTTCGCGTCGTCGAAGGCGGAACCTTGCTCGTCGAGGACGGAAAGATCGCCGAACTCGGTCGGGCGCAGGATGTCGCGGTGCCGCCCGGCACGCCGACGGTTCAACTTGGGCCGACGGACGTGCTGGCGCCCGGTTTCGTCGATCTGCTCTGCCACGGCGGCGCCGGTTACGACTTCGCCGACGACGATCCCGAGGCCATCGACACGATCAGCCGCTACTTTCTGCGGCACGGGACGACCGGGATGCTCGCCTCGCTGTTCGCCAAGCCGGAGCCCGATCTGCTCCGCGATGTCGCCCGCGTGGCCGAGTATTGCCTGACGCATCCGACCGGCAACATTCTCGGTTGCCACATGGAAGGCCCATATCTGAACCCCATTATGAAAGGGGCGATGAACGAGGCGTATCTGTGGCAGCCGACGGTCGCCAACTGGACGCTGATGCGCGACGCGGCTCGCGGCACGATCCGGCTGATGACCATTGCGCCCGAACTGCCCGGCTCGCTCGAGGTCATGCGCGCCGCCGCGAAGGAAGGCGTTGTGCTCTCCATCGGACACACGACGGCGTCGTATGAGGAGATCGAGGTCGCCATCGACAACGGGGCGGCGCACGTGACGCACATGTTCAATGCGATGCGGCCGTTGCACCACCGCGACCCTTCGATCACCGTCGCCGCGCTGCTGCACGACGAGTTGAAGGTCGAGCTGATCGCCGATGGGATTCACGTTCATCCCAAAGTGATGAAGCTGATCTACAAGGTCAAGGGCGCTCGCGGGATCGTGCTGGTCAGCGATTCCGTCCGTGCCGGCGGGATGCCGGACGGTGAGTACGAGTTCGCCGATCAAGCCATCCAGATGAAGGATCGCCGGGCGTATCTGCCGGACAACACGCTCGCCGGTTCGACCTTGACGATGGATTATGCCGTGAAAACGATGGTCGAGCAGGTCGGCGTGCCGCTGACCGAAGCGCTCAGAATGGCGAGTCTGAACGGCGCGAAAGTGCTCGGGCTGGAGCACAAGGGGATCTTGGCGGTCGGGATGGACGCCGATCTGGTCGTGCTCGATACCGATTTCACCGTCAAGATGACCGTCGTCGGTGGCGAGATCGGCTATCAGGCCGACGGATGACCGGGCGTTCGGTGAGGATCGAGGTCGTCTGTCGAGAGGCAGGCGACCTTTTTTTATAAACCGACCTTGACAAATAAGGTCTCGGCTTGTATCTTCGATAGCAAATGACAAACGAAACTAAATCTGATCCCCCTGTGCGCTCTCCTTATATCGACGAAATCGACGCCCGGCTGCTGGAACTGCTCCAAGGCCACGGTCGCACCTCGCAGCACGATCTCGCCCAAGCCGTCAGCCTGTCCTCGCCTGCGGTCGGCGAGCGGTTGCGTAAGCTCGAGGAGCGCGGCATCATCAAGCAATTCACCGTCGTCGTCGATCCGAAGAAGCTCGGTCGCGACGTGACCGCGTTCGTCTCGGTCGGCATCGACGGGTCGAAGTTCTATGAAGACTTCCTCGGCCACGTCGAGCGCTGCGGCGAGGTGCTGGAGTGCCATTCGGTGACGGGTCAGGGGTCGCATCTGCTGAAGATCCGCACCGAGAGCACCTCGTCGCTGGAGAAGCTGCTGAGCGATATCCAGACGTGGACCGGCGTGCATTGGACGCTGACGAGCATCGTCCTCTCGACCGTCAAAGAAACCGCCCAGATCTCGCTCGGCGGCACCGACTGAGCTTCGCTTCCTTTATACAACCCCATCAGGAACCCCGCACGATGGCCAAGAACACACCTCGCTACGACGCTCTGGCGGCTGCCAAGACGTGGATGCCGGAGAGCGCCGCGAACGGTCGCTCGGCAACCCACAGTAGGAAGCCGCAGAGCATGGAGGAGATCTTCGGTGAGAACACCTTCGGGCTCGACGTGATGAAAGCCCGGCTGCCGAAGGGCATCTACCGGGCAATCTTGGCGACGGTCGAGAAGGGCGCGCCGCTCGATGCGACGGTGGCCGACACGGTCGCGACGGCGATGAAGGAATGGGCGCTCGAGCGCGGCGCGACCCACTACACGCACTGGTTTCAGCCACTGACCGGGCTGACGGCCGAGAAGCACGACTCGTTTCTGACGCCGAACTCGGGCGGCGGCGCCATCGCCGAGTTCAGCGGCAAGGAGCTGATTCAGGGCGAGCCGGACGCGTCCAGCTTCCCGTCTGGCGGGCTGCGGGCGACGTTCGAGGCGCGCGGCTACACGGCGTGGGACCCGACCTCGCCGGCGTTCATCGTCGAGAACCCGAAAGGCTCGTACCTCTGCATCCCGACGGCGTTCGCCTCGTGGACCGGCGAGGCGCTCGACCACAAGATCCCGCTCATCCGCTCCAACGCCGCGCTCGACGTGCAGTCGCGCCGGGCGCTAAAACTGTTCGACGTCGATGTGCCCCGAGTGACGGCCACCGTCGGCGCGGAGCAAGAGTATTTCCTGATCGATCAGGAGTTTTACTATCGCCGCCCCGATCTGGTCACGACCGGCCGGACGCTCGTCGGGGCCAAGCCGCCGCGCGGGCAGGAGCTTGAGGATCACTACTTCGGCTCGATCCCGGAGCGGGTGCTGGCCTTCATGATGGACGCCGAGCGTGAGCTGTACCGGCTGGGCGTGCCGGTCAAGACGCGGCACAACGAGGTCGCGCCGGGTCAGTTCGAGATCGCGCCGATCTACGAAAACGCCAACATCGCCGCCGACCATCAGCAGATGGTCATGCAGACGCTGCGGACGGTTGCGCGGCAGTACGGGATGGTCGCGCTGCTGCACGAGAAGCCGTTCGCCGGGATCAACGGGTCAGGCAAGCACCTCAACTGGTCGCTTGGAACCGATTCGGCCAACCTGCTCGAGCCGGGCGACACGCCGCACGCGAACATGCAGTTCTTGTTCTTCTGCACGGCTGTGCTGAAGGCGGTCGAGCAGCACCAAGATCTGTTGCGGATCGCCGTCGCCCACGCGGGGAACGACCACCGGTTGGGCGCCAACGAAGCGCCGCCTGCGATCATCTCGGTCTTCTTGGGCGATCAGTTGCAGGACGTGTTCGAGCAGCTCGAGCAGGGCGCCCCGGCCTCGTCCAAGCAAAGCGGATTGCTCGGGTTGGGCACGCCGCTCTTGCCGACCTTGCCCAAGCACGCTGGCGACCGCAACCGGACCAGTCCGTTCGCCTTTACCGGCAATAAGTTCGAGTTCCGCGCCC
>JBBSVG010000316.1:0-4446 GCA_038233775.1 Bacteroidota bacterium
AGCCCCACTATTGCTAAAATCCCGAACGTCACCTGTAAAACCATAAATTCGGCATCCCCCTTCATGATTGGGCGAGATAGAACCGAATAGACGAGGTCGTTGTAACTAAAATTCAGCGCAATGGTTGCACTAAAGACAAGTACCGCCACCATCGGCAATACCAAGTTACCAAGGGTCAAACAGCGACTTTTGAGTGGCGCCGGAGTCATAAGGGACATCCTTCTTGCCGTTGTGAATGTGACCGTTCTTGACAATGTGTTCCGACTGACAGCGCGGGCAGGTGACACTCATCAGCAACCTCGGGGTAGGGAAAACAGCTTCCCCCTATAATATCCTTACCCTTCGCGTGCTACCCAAAGTGTATATTTTTTAATAACTTATTTTTTATCGAAAAATCGTGTGTGTTCATTGTTTCTAGTCGCTTCCGTTGCCGGTCTCTTGCCGTAAGCTGACGGCTGATAGCTGATAGCCGACAGCGTCCGTTGCTATCCGCTTCTTCCCCCGAACCGGTTGCTGAAATAGAGCGCCAGACAGGCGAACGCGGTCATCAGGGCGACGGAGCGGTTGGCGTCATCGAAGCGGCCGAGTTGGACGGCGTCGTAGATGGCGAGCGAGAGCGTTTGGGTGCGGCCGGGCAGGTTGCCGGCGACCATCAGCGTCGCGCCGAAATCCCCGGCGGCACGGGCGAAGGCGAGTCCGGCGCCCGCCAGCAGTCCGCCCGAGGCCAGCGGCAGGTCGATGAAGCGGAGCCGTTGCCAGCTCGTTTGACAGTCGAGCCGAGCCGCGTCGCGCAGTTCGGCATCGACGGCCGAGAGCGCGGCCCGCAGCGGGCGGTAGAGCAGCGGGAACGACGAAACGACGGCCGCGATGACGGCGCCGGTGGGGGTGAAGATTAACTGTAGCCCGACGGTGTCCGTCAGCCAGCGACCGAGGGCGGAGGAGCGACCGAAGGCGACGAGCAGGTAGTAGCCGAGCACCGTCGGCGGCAGCACGAGCGGCTGGAGCAGCAGCGCTTCTATGAGGTCGCGGCCGACAAACCGCCGACCGAGCAAGTGGGCGATGGGCACCGCCAGGATCAAGTTGACGAGGGTCGCCGCCGTCGCGACCCTCGCCGTCAGCCAGAGCGGTGTCCACAGCGCGTCGGTCATCCGCCGACCGGTGCGGTCTGGTTGGCCTCGCGGAAGATCGTCGCCTGCTCGTCCATCGCGCGGAACAGGTCGTCGAACGACTCGACGACGAACAGGATCGGCTGGTAATGGTCGATCTCGAACGGCTGCTGAATCACGTCTTCCCGTTTGAACGGCCGCTTCTCAACCGCGTCGGTCAGCGCGTGGACGGCCTCGCCGGGCGATGAGATCAGGCCCGAACCGTACAGCTTGATCTCGCCGTGCTCGCGGATCAGGCCGAACTCGATGGTGAACCAGAACAGCCGGGCGAGTTGCTCGACCTGCTCGTCGGTCTCGGCCAGCAGACCCGCTTCGCCGGTGCGCTGCAAGAAATCGGCGAAAATCGGGTCGGCGTGCAGCGGAACGTGGCCGAAGACGTCGTGAAAGATGTCCGGCGCTTCGAGATAAGCGATTTGCTCGCGGGTCCGAATGGTCGTCGTCGTCGGGAACTTGCGCTGGGCGAGCATGGCGAAGAACGACTTGGCGGGCAGGTAGCCCGAGACCGGCGTCGCATACCAGCCGGTTTTCGGTCCGAGCCGGGCGTTGACCTCGTTTAGATTCGGCAAGTGACGCTGATCGAGTCCGATGGCCTTGATCCCGCGCATGTAGATCGCCGACGCGGTCGTCGGCAGGAGATCCATCCGGCGCTGGTAGAGGATGCTCCAGACCTCGTGGTTCTCGGCGGTGTAGCCGTCGTAGTCCTGCGGAATCAGGTATGGCTGAAAGTCGGCATCGGCGCCGGGCGTGCCGGTGGCGTCGTCGAGTTGCATGACGGTCTCCGAATGAACTTGATTGAGTCGCTGTTTGGCCGTAAAATACGCACGGAGCCGGCCCTTTTTCCTCATCTCGGAGCAAACCCTGTGGAGCAACGCCCGTTCGGCACGACCGGCCTGACCGTCTCGACCCTCGGCCTCGGCGCCGGGCACATTGGCGGCGACGATCAATCGGAGGATCACGTCGGCTGGTTGCTCAACGAAGCGCTCGATTTGGGCATCACGCTCGTCGATACGGCGCGCGGCTACAATCTGTCGGAGGCGCGGATTGGTCGGCACTTGTCGTGGCGGCGCGACGACTTTGTCCTCTCGACCAAGATCGGCTACTCGATCCCCGGTCACGACGACTGGAGCGCGTCGATCATCGGCGCCGGGATTGACGAAGCGCTGCGGACGATGCGGACCGACCGGCTCGACATCGTCCATCTGCACTCGTGTCCGATAGAGATTCTGCAGCGCGGCGAGGTCACGGACGCGCTCGACCGGGCGGTTCAGTCGGGCAAGGTCCGGGTGATGGCGTACTCGGGTGAGAACGAGGCGCTGGCCTACGCGGTCGATTCCGGCCGGTTCGGCTCGATCCAGACTTCGATTAATCTGACCGATCAGCGCGGACTCGACGGTCCCGTCGCCCGCGCCGTCGCCGCCGGGATGGGCGTGATCGCCAAGCGGCCCATCGCGAATGCGGCGTGGCGCTTCGCCGAGCGACCGGTCGGACAGTACGCCGAACCTTACTGGGAGCGGTTGCAGGTGATGAAGCTCGATCCGTCCGAGTTGCTGGCCGACGATCCGGCTGCCGCCAAGTTGAGCGCCGCCGACCGCTGGTTGAGCCTCGCGCTGCGGTTTGCCGCTTCGCAGCCCGGCGTCTCGTCGTGCATCGTCGGCACGGCCAGCCTCGACCATCTGCGGCACAACGCCGACCTGCTCGCCGCCGGTCCGCTCGCCCCGACCGCCGTCGATGCGATCCGAGCCGCGTTCCGTCAACATGACAAAGGCTGGGAGGGACAGGTTTGATGGACGAGATCGGGTGGTCGAGATTCTACGTCGAGATCTACGACGAGGCCGGGTATCAGGGGACGTGGGAGGTCGGACCGGCCGAGGGGCGCTTGTCGCTCGATGAAGCCGACCGCGACGCGCTCCGGGCGCAGCTCGAGGCCGATCCGCAGTTCGCCGGGGCCGAGATCGTGCTCAAACCGGCCGAGGACGGGCTGACGTTCGGCATCCTGCAACCCGGCGCATCGGCCGACGGAACGCAGAACGGGCGGGACACGTCGCCGCGTCCCGCCCGTTCTGTCCGACGAAAATAGGCTACTTGCCGAGTTCGCTCGACGCGCTGGTGTGCCGCGCCGTCTGCGGGTGTGTTTTCGCGTGGGCCAGCACGCCGCTGGTTTCGGCGATTCGGGCCACGGCCGACCAGTCGAGCGTCTTCAAGAAGGCGTCGATGTACGGGGCACGGGCGGCGCCGTGGTCGATGAAGTAGGCGTGCTCGTAGGTATCGAGCGCGACGAGCGGGGTCGCGTTCCAGATCGGGAACGTGTTCTGCGCGTCGCCGATGTAGTTGAACAACGAGCCGTCCTCCCAGTCGTAGGCGGTCCAAACCCAGCCGCGCGCCGCCAGCCCGGTCTGCTTCAGGTCGGTCACGTAGGCGTCGAACGAGCCGAAGTGCTTGTCGATCATCTCGGCCAACTCGCCCTCGGGCTTGCCGCCCTTGCCGCCGAGGATCTCGAAATAGATCTCGTGGTTCTTCACGCCGCCGAGGGCGAAGGTGTAATCGACCTTCAGGCTGCGGAGGTCGCTGTACGTCTGGTTGGCCGTGCTGCGATCCACCGAATCGAGCTTCTCGCGGATCTCGTTCGTCTTGCTGACGTAGGCCTTGTAGAGCTTGTAGTGCTCCTCCATCGTCTTCTTCGAGATGCCGTCGATCTCGACATCGAACGACTTGAACGTCTTTGCTTCCAGCTTCGGGAAGGCCGACATAGAATCTCCTGTTGGGTCGTGAGGGGATTGAAGGCGGCCGAATGACACGGTCGCCGGTGCTCCGGTTCAACAGCGGCACCGGCCGCAGGATTCCAACCCGTTCCGCTCTTCGACTTTGGCCTTGCTCGGTTGTCACGTTTCCGTGGCCGGTTCGCTGCCGCTCGCGCTCGGTCGGGCCGAACTGATCGGCTGCGAGGCGGCGCAGATTTTTTCGCAGAACCAGAACCAATGGTCACCCAAGCCGCCGAGCGCTGCCGATCTGGCCGCGTATCGGAGCGCCGCGCCCGACCGACTGATCGGTCCGACCATCGTCCACGCCTCGTATCTGCTCAATCTCGCCTCGCCGGACGACGCGCTCTGGACCCGCTCCATCGTCGCGCTCAGGGCGGAATTAGAACGGCTTGTGCTATGCAAAAAGACTCTTGATCGCCATCTCTGGTCGGCCAAGCTGCCGATTGATCAAACGGCTCAAGTTGTAGGCGAGCAGCTTGGCGATCAGCCTCGTTTTGACGCCCCAGAGCGTGCGTGCTCTC
>JBBSVG010000317.1:0-4442 GCA_038233775.1 Bacteroidota bacterium
CGCGCCGCCGGTCGCGACGAGCTGGCCGACAAGGAAGCCGCCGAGGTGGCGATCCTGCAAGACTACCTGCCCGCCCAAAGGGCCGAGGCCGACGTGCAAGCGGTCGTCGACCGGATCGCAACCGAGGTCGGCGCGACCAGTCCGGCCGACTTAAAGATTCTGATGCCGAAGGTCATGGCCGAACTGAAAGGCAAGGCCGAAGGTCGCCTGATCCAGCAGATCGTCAAGGCCCGATTGGGCGGCTGACGGTCGTTCCCCTCCAGCGAAAGCCCTCCCCGCCGTGATCGTCGCCCTGCTGATTCTGGTCGTGTTCGCTGTCGCGGCGGCGCTGATGTTCTACCGCAAGCTGCCCGCGCTGCTGGCCTTGCCGCTGATGGCCGTCGGGATCACGCTGATCGAGATCGGCGCCGGGCAACTCGGGCTGCCGGATCTGCTGACCGGCGTCATGGGCGACGGCGCGCTGCGGCTGCACGAGGCGATGGTCGTCTCGCTCTTCGGCGGGATGCTGTCGTTCATCATGCAGAAGTCGGGCGTGGCCGAGTCGTTCATCAAGCGCGGCGCCGAGCTGGCCGGTGACAACCCGATGGCCGTCGGTGCCCTCGCGCTGGCCTTGATCGCGCTGCTGTTCACCACGCTCGGCGGATTGGGCGCCGTCATCATGGTGGCGACAGTCGTGCTGCCGATCTTGGCCTCGGTCGGCATGCCGCCGGTGGCGTCGGGCGGGATTTTCCTGTTCGGCCTCTCGCTCGGCGGCCTGCTCAACGCGGGCAACTGGGTCTTCTACACGACGATCCTCGGCCTGCCGATCTCGACGATTCGCCCGTACGTGCTGCTGCTCGTCGGCCTGACGACGGTCGTCGCGCTGGCGTTCATCCTGGTCGAACTCTACCGCAGCCGGATCGTCGCCGGTCGGCAGATCAGCCGCTACGCGATCTACGGCGTGGTCGCGGCGGCGCTGCTGCTCGGGCTGTTCTACGGCGGCGGCGCGTTGCTCGGCGAAGGCGCCGTAGCGGCCGGGCTCTCGGCCGTCGCGACCGGGCTGCGTTGGATCTTCGCGGCGCTGCTCGCCATCGTGCTGTTGCTCGTCGGCCGCGATTGGATCGGGCAACTGCGCGAGGGCGACGACGCGGCGACCGTCGTCCGGCCGTATGCGTACCTGATCCCGCTCGTCCCGCTTGTCCTGATCCTTCTCTACGACGTGCCGCCGGTGGCCGCCTTCACCGGCGGCCTCGTGTATGCGTTCTTGACGACGCTGCGGCCCGGTTCAAAAAACATGCTGCTGCGGAGCATGATCGAGGGCGCGTCGTCGGTCATGCCCGCGATCTTGCTGATGATCGGGATCGGGATGCTGCTCAACGCGATCCTCGGTCCGACCCGAACCGGACCGGGCAAATACTGGTACGACACGACCGCCGTGACCGCCCCGGCATCAACGACTGCCAAGCCCGCGCTCGCACCCGCCGACGGCCGAACCGGCGTCAGCACGACCGTCACCCCGGCGCCCGTCGCGGCCCGCGTCTGGCCCGTCACCCAAACGATGGGTCCGCTGCTCGGCGCCATCGTCCCGCGCTCGCCGCTGCTCTATCTGCTGCTATTCTCGCTGCTGGCGCCCTTAGCGCTCTATCGCGGACCGCTGAACATCTGGGGCTTGGGCTCCGGCGTCGGCGGCGTGCTGCTCTCGACCGGACTGCTCCCGGCGGCGGCGATCATGGGCGTGCTGATGTCGGCCGGGCACATTCAGGGCATCTCCGACCCGACCAACACGGCCAACGTCTGGTTGGCCAACGAACTTCGCGTCGATGTCCAGACGCTGATGTGGCGGACCATCGGCTACACCTGGTTGCTCGCCGCCCTCTCGCTCGCCGCCGCCACTCTGTTGTATTTCTGACCTTTAAGCCATGAAAACCGTCAAGATCGGGATCGATGTCGGCGGGACGTTCACCCACGCGGTGGCTGTCGAGACGGCGGGCGGCGCTGCGCTGATCGGCAAGGCGATGGTGCCGACGACCCACACGGCGACCGAGGGTGTCGCCCGTGGCGTGGTCGAGTCGCTGCACAAGCTGATGGCGGAAACCGGGCTTACGGCCGACCGAATCGCGCTGATCGCCCATTCGACCACCCAAGCGACCAACGCGCTGCTCGAGGGCGACGTGGCGACGGTTGGGATCATCGGACTCGGCTCGGGCGTCGAGGGCAAGCGGGCCAAATCCGAAACCGCCGTCGGTGACATCGAACTGGCGCCGGGCAAGTTCCTCCGCACGCACCACCGGTTTCTCGACACCGCCAAAGACTTCTCCGACGCCGCGATCCGTCGCGCGCTGGACGAACTCGTCGCCGCCGGGGCGGAAGTGATCGTCGCGAGCGAGTCGTTCGGCGTGGACGATCCGAGTCGGGAGGAACGGGTGATTGCCCTTGCGACCGAGATGGGTTTGGGCGGAACCGTCGCCAGCGCGATCTCGCAGCTTTACGGGCTTCGGGCGCGGACCCGAACCGCCGTCATCAACGCGTCGATGCTGCCGAAGATGCTGATGACGGCCAACATGACCGAGCAAGCCGTGCGCGAGAGCGGGATCGCGGCGCCGCTGATGGTCATGCGCTCCGACGGCGGGATCATGTCCATCGAGGAAATGCGCCGCCGGCCGATCCTGACGATGCTCTCCGGTCCCGCCGCCGGTGTCGCCGCCGCGCTGATGTATGCGAAAATATCGGACGGGATTTTTCTCGAAGTCGGCGGCACCTCGACCGATATTTCGGTCATCAAAAACGGCCGACCGTTGGTTCGCACGGCCGAGGTCGGCGGCCACCGGTTGTATCTGCGGACGCTCGACGTGCGGACCGAAGGCGTCGCCGGTGGCTCGGTTCCGCGACTCAAAGGCAAGAAACTAATCGATGTTGGGCCGCGCTCGGCCCACATCGCCGGGCTGCACTACGAAGCGTTCACCGCTCCCGACCGCTGGCGCGACCCGCGCGCCGTCGCCGTCCAGCCCAAACCCGGCGACCCCGACGATTACTTGGGCGTCGCGCTTGGCGGCGAAACCGAGCCGAGCGTGACCCTCACGCCGACCGGCGCATCGAACCTGCTCGGGCTGGTGACGGGCTACGGGCAAGGCGAGATGGCGACGATTCGGGCCGCTTTTGAATGGCTGGGGACGATCACCGGGCTTGGCGCCGAAGGCACAGCGACCGAGATGCTCCGGCTCGCCTGCGCCAAAAACGTCCGCACCGTGACCCGCATGATCGACGAGTACAAGCTCGATCGGTCGCTGCTCACCCTCGTCGGCGGCGGCGGCGGGGCGGAGGCCATCGTCCCGTTCACCGCGCAACTGTTGAAACTGCCGCAGCGGACGGCCGAGAACTGCGAGGTGATCTCGGCCATCGGCGTCGCGCTCGGGATCCTGCGCGACACGATTGAGCGGACGATGCCCGACCCGACCGAGGCCGACTTGGTCCAGCTCCGCCAAGAAGCCGCCGAGCGCGTGCTGGCGATGGGCGCCGCGCCGGAAACCGTCGAGGTGACGGTCGAGGTGGACCGGCAGACCAAGCGCGTCACGGCCATCGCCACCGGCTCGCAGGAACTGCGGACCCGCGACCTGAACGAAGTCCGCCCGACCGACGAGGCGCTGCTCGCAACGGCTGGCAAGAGCATGGGGCTGACCGGCGACGAGTCGGCCGAGCTGCGCGGCGCGAGCGGCTCGCTCCGGGTTTACCAAGGGCTGCGGCTCGAACCGCGACTGTTCGGACTGATCCGAACCAAACGCCGACCGGTTCGGGTGCTCGACGATGACGGCATCGTCCGGCTGCAACTGACTCGCGGAACGGTCAAGCCGTGTGCGGCTGGCGAGGCGACCGGGCTGATCGGCCGGTTGATGGACGAGCAAACCGTCTGGGGCGACGCCGGGGCGCTCTTGCCCGATCTCTATTTGGTCGCTGGCGGCCGAATCGTCGATCTGACCGGGCTGGCCGAGCGGAGCCAAGTCACCGGCGTCGCCCGCGCCGAAGCCGACCGTCTTGCCCCGACCGCGCCTGTCGTCGTCATCTCATCGCGCAAGGCATGACATCCGACCGGCCGATCATCCGCTATCTCCAGTGGGGCGGACGGATGGCGGTTCGATGGTTGAACCTCTCCATCGTCCGCGAAGACGCCGGTCCGCAGGCGCCGGGCTGGGCGGAGCAACTCTGGCGACTCGTCGTTCCGGCCCGACGCACCGACCCCATCGAACCGCCGCCGCTCGATCCCATCGAACTGTCGCTGCCCGATCCCCTGCCGGCCGATGCGCCGTTCGATCCCTATGCGCCACCTCGAACGCCGCTCCGGCCCCCAGTGCCGGGCGCTCAACTTACCGTGTTCAGTTTCTGGCTGACGATCAGCCTGATCCTCGCCCTCGTGATCGCGGCGCTCGCGCTGCTGGGTCGCTTCCGATGAGAACCATCCCGATGCCTGC
>JBBSVG010000318.1:0-4439 GCA_038233775.1 Bacteroidota bacterium
CGGCGCCGACGCGCTGCCGGACGAGTTTGGTCCACCCGTAACGCAGCTTCGACGGCAGCGCTGGGAGAAAGTAGCGGCTCGTTGGCAGGGCGAAGCTCGGTTCCATGTAACAGTTGACGGCGCACCCCTGGCAGAAGTCGTGGCGCCCTTCCATCCGCCGGTGCCACGCGACCCGCTCGTCGCGTTTGACCAACTCGAACAGCCGACCAGCGATGGGCAACTGCTCCTGTTGTTGATGATAGCACGGGAGTACGAGCCGGTCGTCGGGCGAGATGACGACCGTCGAAGACGCCGCCTTGCAGACCGGCGCATCGGTCTGGTTGCCGCCGTCGCGACGCAAGGCGACGTGGCCGCCGTTGAGGTAGGTCGTGGCCGAGTGCTGTCGACCGAATGCCACCATCCGGTCGAGCGTCGCCGGGGTCAGCGCGCCGCCGGTGCTCCCGTAGGCGAACAACGGGTTGACGATCAAGACCAAACCGCGCGGTGCGCTGACGTCGCGGTGGACAAGCTCAAGGTCATCGACCGTTTCGTTGGTCACCGTAAACAGCACGTCGGGCCGCTCGCCCAACGAGATCGCAAGATCGAGGCTGCGGAGCACGCTGTCGTGGCACGGGACGCCGCGAATCGCATCGTGCGTGCTCCGGCCGCCGTCGAGCGAGAAGTGGAGCAAATCGACCAGCCCGCGAATCGCCTCGGCTCGCTTCGGGTAGAGCAGCCCGTTGGTCGTGACGCTCGTCCACAGCCCCAATCGGCGTGCTTCCCGGAGGAACTCGGGCAACTGCGGGTGCAGCAGCGGTTCGCCGCCGGTGAAGTCGATGAATCGGACGCCCAACCGACGCAGATCGCGCAGGTTCGCCAGCACGCGCTCGGGATCGGCGAGTTTACTCCGCTGCAATTCGGGGTTGTCCGCGCCGAACTCGCAGAACGAGCAGCGGGCGTTGCACCGATAGGTGACGTAATAGTTGCACAAGAGCGGCATGGCGTGCTCCCGATCCAGTCAAGCCCCCGTCACGAGTAGCGCCGACCTTTCCACTCGACGTGGCGGTCGAACAGCAACACGAACGGAAGCAACACGACGTAGGCGAAATAATACACTTCGTAGATCGCGAAGTGACGGAGCAGATCGGTCCGGCCGAGCAGCCGCAGCGTCGTCCACAGCACCAACGCGTCACCGGCGCACTTGACGACGAGCAGCCCGACGGCGATCAGCGGCCCCAGTGCCCACGGCGCGACCACAACGCTTAGATGGGCCAGAAACGCGATAATCAGCACCATGTAGCCATCGATGTCGATGTCGAGTCCGCCCCGAGCCCAGCGTTTGCGCTGCCGATACAGCTCGCCGACCGAGTCAAGCGGACGCGACCGGTTCGTCGTCGCCGGATCGACGGGGTAGCGAACGGTGTACGCGGTCCGCTTTAGAATCGCCCGAAAAAGCGCAAAATCTTCGGTCACGCTGAACGGGATGCCCCGGTAGCCGCCGACGGCTTCATACGCGGCGCGGCGGAACGACAGGTTGTTGCCGATGCACGATAACGGGCGACCGTTGGCGACCGCACCGGCGGCCAGCCCCATCAGATAGGCCGAATCGAGCGCCTGCATCCCGTAGAACCACGGCGGCCGGACCTTCGGTTGCCCGTTCGGTTCGTTCAGCGTCACGCCACCGACCAACCCGAGTTGCGAATCAGCCAGATACGGCCGGACGGTCGCCTTCGCCCAAGTCGGCCGGACGGCACAATCGGCGTCGGTCACAAGCGCGATCTCGCCGGTGGCATGGTCCATCCCGCAGGCGACAGCGTTGGCCTTGCCCCGGAGCATCCCGTCGCTCGGCGCCGTGTCGAGCCGCGTCAGCCGGCCGGGATTCTGCGCGATTAGCCGGTCGATCAGCGCCCCGGTGTCGTCGGTCGAAGCGTCGTTGATGACCAGAATCTGTAACCGGTCCGCCGGATAATCGAGCCGAAGCAGCGATTCGAGGCAATAGGTGATGTTCGATGCTTCGTTTCGGGCGGCGACGAGGACCGTGATCGGCGGCCAGTTCGTCGGTTCGTCGCCCGACGGAATCGGGGCCGCTGAGCGGCGCAGACCTCGGACGAAAAGCAAACTCTCCGCGATATAGGCAAGCACCGACAACAGACAGGCGATCCCGAGCGCAGTCATGGTCGCTCCGTGATTGCCGCCTCGGGCAACGCCGACAGCCGCAGGTTGAGCTGTCGCGCCCTCTCAAGCAGACTCGGGAGCACGGAAAACACCCGCTCGGCGCACGCAGTCGAATCGTGCAGCACGATGATCCGACCCGGTGCCACGGCTTTGAGCGCTCGTTTGCGAAATCGGTCCAGCGACAAGGCCGAATCGAAATCGCCGGGCAGATCGCTCCACAAGACGACCCGCTGACCCAACTGTCGTGCGGCTCGGAGCACGGACCAGTCGAACCGGCCATAGGGCGGACGCATTAGCGTTGGTTGTCGGCCCGTCGCGTCGGCAATGGCATCGCTGGCGAGTCGGAATCGTCGGGTTAGGTCGTTGACCGAGCGCCCGGTGAGCCGCTCGTGTCGGTCGCCGTGGTGGCCGATCCCGTGGCCGAGCAACGCAACTCGCCGCAGCACGTCCGGTGACGATGTTGCGTGCTCCCCAACGGCGAAGAACGTCGCTGTGCTGTCGCCGCCGAGCAGATCGAGGACGCGGTCGGTCACGCCGGGCGTCGGGCCGTCGTCGAAGGTCAGGTACACGGCATCGGGCGGGCCCAGCCAGAGCGTGGTCGGGAGCACGCGGCCGACCAGTCGGAGCACGGGAGCAGGGAAGCGCGAGAAATATCGGCTCATGGGACGAGCCTCGTTGTCGGCCACGCGGTTCGGGCAATCGCGGCGCGGTCGGTCAGCACCTCGTTGTAGCGACCGCTCAGCCACAGTTCGGTCTGATCGTCATAATGGCGCGAGAGCGGCTGACCCGACTGGCCGGTGCTGAGGACCGACGCATGGCGACCGGGTTCGTTCAGGTCGATCACCAGCCGCGCCGCCGCCGCCGTCGTCACGTCGAACGGCGCGCTTGGGTCGAACCCGGCGGCATCGACCGTCGTCGCGGTGCCGGGCAGGTCGTGCGGTCCGAGGTTCATCACCCGGTCGATGGCCCCATCGCCGGCGAGCGGGTGGCGGAACGTGACGGTGTGGACCTTCTCCCAGGCCCAGCCGCTGCGGTCGGCTCCGAAGCGGTGGGTGAGATCGGCCACTGTTGCGGCGAACGTTCGTCGCACGATGTCGGCGCGTGTCTCTGTCCGGTTGCTCGTGCGTTGGTCGTCCATCCAGCGGATCGGGTGCAGCGAATCGGGCGCTGCCGGCGCTTCGAGCAGTTTGCTCAACGCGGCGGTGGCGAGGCCGTCGCGTCGGGCGTAGGCGGCATAGAGCGTCGGTCCCAGTTCGTCGGCGAACGTGTCGTGCAGCAGCCGGTTCCACCACGAGTTGAAGACGGTCGCCGCGACCGAGCCTCGCGATTGACGCAGATCCCAAGTGCGTAACTGCGCCACCAGCGCCCGGCCCGTGTCATCCAGCCGCAGCCCGTCGAGGTCGCCGAGTAGTTCAGGCAGGAACTGTTCGGCCAGCAGATCGCGCACGTCTTGCTGCATTTGTTGGACATCATTTGCCGACAACATCCCCTGATCGGCGCCCTCGATCATCGTCCGCACCCGCTCGTAGCGGGCGCCGGGCGCCCAGCGCCGACCAGCCGACGGGCTGAGTCCGGCCGGTCGCGTGTCAGCGGCGACGATGTAGCCGTCGGCCGGGTTGACCAGCGTCGGCAGTGCGCTCGGAGCGGTCCAACCGCGCCAGTCGGCGTCGGCGCGGCTGCCGTCGATAGGCAGCGCGGCGTCGATCCCCGGCGAGCGCTCCGGCAGCCGCCCGGCGACGAGCGCGCCGATGGTCCCGGCCGTATCGGCGTAGAGCACCCAACTCGGCGGCCCGTCGTAGCCTCGCCAAGCGCGACCGAACGACGCCCAGCCGGTTGACTGGGCCGCCGATAGCAGCGCCCGAATCGGGTTCGACGGGTCCATCCCGATCCAGCGGACGGCTATCGGTCGCCCCGAATGCGCCGTCAGATCGCTGACGACGGGGCCATAGACGCTGAGCCTCGTCGTCAGTGTGACGATGTCCGGTGTCGCGCGGCCGGGGCGGTGGATGCGGATCGTGTCGGCCCGGACGGCGAAGGCGAGCGAGCGGTCGCCGATCCGGTAGCGGGTCGGGTCGGCCGAATCGGGCGCGAGCACGAACAGATCGGCCTCGTCGGTCGGCAGCCGAGTGGCCGCCCAGGCGATGGTTGGGCTGTGACCGACCGGAAAACCGGGCACGCCGGGCAGCGTCAGACCGGCCAGATCGAGCCCCGGCGCGGTCAGGTGCAGCTCGTAGAACCGGCTCGGAGCGACGGCGCCCAGATGCGGCGCGGCGGCCAAGATCGGC
>JBBSVG010000319.1:0-4430 GCA_038233775.1 Bacteroidota bacterium
TCCGCCCTGAGCGTCGAAGCCTTCGTAGAGACGCGCCGTCTTTTTCCGCTGGTCATGCGGTCACTTCTTCCCACGTCCATTGATACGTGCCGATGGGATAGACCTTCAACTCAATGCCATCGACAGAGATGATGCGCCTCTCATAGACGGCTTCCTCGTCGTTGATGGGATCGTAGAGGACAAACGCGTCGGCGGTTTGATCGTAGTGTGCTCGCGCTCCTTCGTAGCCGGTCCCCATCTCCTCGGCCACGCGCACGAAGTCTGCGGCGATCCGTTCGGCCACGTCCTGCTCGAAGCAGGGGACGGCCCAACCGTTCCACTCGTCGTCTGCTGTGTAGCCTATATAAGGGCCTTGAACGCTTGGAATAGCAAACCGACCGCGTCGATAGAACTGCCCGGAGATAGTGGGTTCGATCTCCAAGCCAGTTTCACCGTCGAATCCCTTCAGATAACCTCCGTTCGCCTTTATCGTCATCCGTTTGGTTGCTTTTTGGTAGGCGTCCCACGGCGTCTCAGCCTGGACATGGATGATCTCCCGTACAGGATCGGGGGACTCATCAGTCGCGCCGTTGGTGTCGACATACTCGAGCTGGATGGCATACGCTTTCATGGGGGCGAGGGCTGGTGAAGAGCGCTGGACGAAGGGTAGAAAAGTTCAGCAGGCGGAGACGAGACGAAATATAAAGGACGCCAGAAAGATACGACGCCATCGCGGTTGATAAATAAATTTCGATACTCGGTGCCCGGTCAAGCGGGAAAATCTCAGCCACGGTCGGCCTCCGGGTGAGGGGAGAACAACCGCTCGGACCAGCGCTCGCGGATCAGGGCGGCGACCTCGGCGGTGCGGGGATCGCGGATGGAGAGCAGATCGGCGTAGGTGAGCACGTCGGGTGTGGCCGTCGGCGGGAAGCGGTCGGCGGCGGCCTGTTCGAGGGCGGTCGGCCAGAACGGGCGGACGAGCTCGACCGAACCATCGGCATCGGGGACGAGGCGGAGACGGCGCATGAGTTCGGGCGGGTCCGCTCGGGTGTAGAGCGTGAGCCGGCCGGGGGAGAGGTAGCCGGTGGCGAGGGCGGCGGCCGGTTCGCCGCCCCAGCGGTCGTGGGCCGGATCGAGCGGCAGATCGGGCCAGAGGCGCAGTCGGTCGGGGGAAACAAACCGGTACGTGCCGAGCGACAGCTTGGGCCGAAGCGAGTCGGTGTAGCCGACGGCCCAGCGGTCGAGCAGCTCGGTCAGCCGGTCAAGTCGGCGGCGGGTGCGGCCGAGCCGGACGAGGAAGCCGAGCCGGATCAAGTGCTGGACCGTGTACTGAACGACACCGTGGGAGACCCCGGCAAGGGTGGCGAGGTCGCGGTACGACCGGTCGGCAAGCTCAGGGCAGACGAGCAGGGCGAAGACGACCTTCAACCCATCGCCCCGGAAGGCACGGGCCGTGGGCGGCGCGGTGGCGGCGGCGGTGTGGCCGTCGGGTCGGGTGCGACCCTCGACGTGGACAAAGAGCGGCGGGTGCTCGATGTGGGCGTTGCCGGCCGAGTCAACGTAGGCCAGTCCAGCCCGGCGGAGCAGATCGGCCACCGCCGGTCGGACGAATCCCGTCACGATCAGGCTGCGGCGGCGCTCGTCGTCGGTCAAGCTGGCGGCGAGCCGGACGGCAGCAGCCGGGGTCAGCAGCGGGTGGACGAGCGGCTCGAAGGCGACGCGGTGCCCATCGAGCATGAGCGTGAGTCGGGCACGCTCGACGGGGTCGCCGGCAGCGCCCGTGGCGGCGCTGGACGGGTCAGGCGAGGGCGTCAGCGTGACGGTGAGAGTGCCCGGTGCCCACCTGTCGGCGAGGGCGGCGGCCGTCTGGCTGAGAAGCGTGGGATCGGTCATGGGGCGCTTGTACACTTTTGGATGCTCGTACAAGATATATGTACGGATCGAAAAACGTATACAGGCGGTCAGGCGTGAGCCGAACCGGTGAGGTGGCGGGTCGCTGGGCCGTGTCGGGTGAGGCTTTCAGCGCCAGCCGGGGCGCTGCTCAGGTCGGCAGGCGGTCGTAGAGGCCGGCGTGGAACGGTTGGAGACGGCGGAAGTGGCTCGGCCTCGTTTCAGGTGCCACCGTCACCGGTAGACCTCTCGACGGTGGCCGATGCTGACCACGAGCACGATCAGGACGGTGTCCTCGATGCTGTAGAGGACGCGGTAGTCGCCGACTCGAATGCGGTACAGGTCCTCGCCGCTGAGTTTGATCGAGCCGTGAGGCCGTGGCGCCAGCGCCAACTCGTCGATCTTCCGCGCGATCCGAACGGCATCCGGTCGGCTGAGTCGCCCGAGGGCCTTGGCGGCGGTGGGCTTGATCTCGATGCGATACGGGGCGGCCGATTCAGGCATCTGCCGGGACATCTGCCGAAGCGTCTGCGGCGGCGGCAGACCCATCAAGGTGCAGACGACGCTTGACCTCGTCCCAGGGCAGCGTCCCCGGTTCGTTCAGCGCGGTACGCGCCGCCGCCAGATCCTGTTGATTCTCGATGGCCTCCAGCAAGGCGAGGTCATCGACCGGGATGATGGCGACGAGGTCCCTGCCGTTGCGGTTGAGCACGATCCGCTCTTTGCCGTAGGCGACCCGGTTGAGCGTATCGGCGAAGTCGCTGCGAACCTTACTGGCGGGAAGACGAAAAGACATGGCGGCCTCTCATAAGGGGATCGTTTGGCGAGCGCAAATCTTTGGCCGTTTTGTACGATTTGTACTTTGGTGAAGCTGTCTCTCCAAGAAGCAGGGCACCCGCATCAACGACCTGTGGACAGGATCGAGCAGCCGGTCGAGGGTGGACCGGTCGAGCGAGAAGGGCTCAGCCACGGTCGGCCTCTGGGTGAGGGGCGAGCAGCCGGTCAGACCACAACGTCTGGCTGGGTGGCGGCGATGCCGAGCTGATGGCAGAACTCGGCGAGCGCATCGCGGTACGGTGTCTCGGCCGGGGCGATGAGGCGCGACAGGGTGCGGTCGGTGCCGACGCGAATCCGGCCGACACCGTGAAAGGCGCCGAGCAGGTAGGCCCATCGGGGATCGTGCCAGTCGATGGCGAGCGGGGCGGTTGGGATCGGGGCACGGGTTGGCATCTGTGAGGCGCAAAGCGTGTCGGGTGGCCGGTGTCGGGTGAAAGATACGGGCTGTCGGTGCGGGAACCGGTCAGGTGGACCGCTCGGTCGTGTCGGGGGCAAGGTCGTCTGGATACTTGCGACCGTCGCCGGATCGTCCGACCGGATCAGCGGGGGCAAACTGGAGACGTGATGCGGCGGCTGATCGGGCTTGTTCTGATGCTGCCCGTGCTCGGGTGGCTCGGCAATCCGGTGCCCGGCCGGATCGTGAGCGGCTGGATCAATGGCACCGGACCGGCACCATTCTGGTTGCGTTATGGCGGCACCTGTCCAATTGGCAATGAGGGGTTCCGTGGCAGCGATCACCTTGAAGAACATTCCCGAGCCGCTCTATCGGCAGCTGAAGGCCAGCGCCGTTCGGCACCACCGCAGCCTCAATCGGGAGGCGATCTACCGGCTCGAGCAAGCGCTGGAACAGGTGCCGGCTGAGCCGACGACCGACGCGCTGCTCGACGGCATCCGCCGCGTCCGGTCGGGCGCTGCCAGCGTGTACCTGACCGACGCCGATCTGGCCGGGGCCATCGACGCCGGCCGGCCGTGATCGTCGCCGATACGAACCTGATCGCTTACCTGCTCTTGCCCGGCGACCGGACCTCTGCCGCCGAGGCGGTGCTCCGGCGCGACCCGCTCTGGTCGGCGCCGCCGCTGTGGCGCAGCGAACTGAGAAGCGTGCTCGCGCTCTACCTGCGAAAGGGGTTGCTGGACCGGGCCGGTGCCGACGCCGTGTTCGCCCAAGCCGAGCGGGTGATCGGCGACCGGGAGCAGCCGGTCGGGACCGATGCCGTGCTCGATCTGGTCACGACGACCGCGCTATCGGCCTACGACGCTGAGTTCGTCGCCCTCGCCGTGCGGCTGGACGTGTCGCTGGTCAGCGCCGATGCCCGGCTGCTGGCGGCAGCACCGGGCCGGGCCGTCTCGCCAGAGGCGTTCGCTGCAGGCTGAATCGGCAGACGGTCGTCGGCGGTATCTGGATGCACCGAGGCCCGGCGAACTGCCGGGCCTCGTCGATTTGCGGGGTAGGCCGTCAGTCGGCTTTCCCGGTGCGCGGCCAGCGGCCGAAGGCGTCGTGGTAGGCAAGGGCGAGATCGGCCAGCTGTCGGGCGCTGTCGGTGGCGAGTTCGAGCGAGGGGCAGCCTTCGACCGTCACGGTGGCCGACCAGTCGGGGGCGGCGGTGCGGAGGTGAACCGACCAGTGGCCGGGGGTGGGCGTGTCGGTCAGCTCGATGTCGAGTCCTTCGATGAGGAACGCGTGCGTCGAGTCACGGCGTTGCGGCGGGCCGAGCAGGCCGCGA
>JBBSVG010000320.1:0-4430 GCA_038233775.1 Bacteroidota bacterium
TGCGTGGCCCGGTACACGCCGCAGACCAACCGCTGGTCGGCTCTGGGCAGCGACTACCTCTATGCGGATTATCAACCGCACGTGCTCGCTCTGGCCGTATCGGGGGCGACGCTCTACGTGGGCGGGCGCTTCGACCGTGTCGGCCCTTTCGAGGCGGTGAACCTTGCGCGATGGGATCTGGGGACCAGTCGATGGTCCGATGTGGAGGGTGGCTTGAGCAGCAGCGCCGGTTTCCGGGTCGAGGTCAGCGCCCTGGCCGTGGTCGGGTCGGACCTGTACGTGGGCGGCAGCTTCGATCAAACCCGGAGAGGTCTCCCCGCCGACCACATCGCCCGCTGGAGTCTGGACTCATCGAGTTGGGCGGCCCTGCCCGGTCGGGGTGGCAGCAACGGTGTGGGCGGCCGGGTGACGGCGTTGCAGCCCGTGGGCACCGATCTCTATGTCGGTGGGCAGTTCACCAGCGCGGGAGGCAGCCGTGCCGATGGTCTGGGGCGACTCGACACCCGGACCCAGACCTGGCTTGCGGACCCAAGGGCGCGGCTGGGAGGGATCGACCAGAACTACGTGCGGGTCGAACACTTGGCGGTGATGGGCACCGACCTCTATGTGGGGGGAAGCTTTCTGGCGGTCGGTGGGCTCAGTGCGGGAGGCATCGCCCGGTATGCCACCTCGACCGGAGGATGGTCGGTACCCGGTGGGAAGCCGTTCGTCGGCGGGTTGGTCGGGACGGACGCGTCGGCGGATGTGCTGGTTGCCGATGAGGGGGCGCTCTACGTCGGCGGACGCTTCGTCCTGGCCGGTGGCATCCAGACCAGCGGCATCGCGCGCTTCGATCCGCTGAACCGCACGTGGTCGGCCCTCGGCGGCAGCAACGGTGTCACCTCGCTCAGTGGTCAGATCCATGTCCGGGCCATTTTGCGGATGGGGGAGGACGTGTATCTGGGTGGGAGCTTCACCCACGCCGGCGCCGTCACCGACTCAACCGGGCGGCTGACGGGCGGGGTCGCCGCGAACAATCTGGTCCGATTCAACCTTCGGACGGGGGTGTGGACCGATCTCGGTGGCGTCGGAGGGGGAGCCGCAGGTGCAGAAGTGCACGCGCTCGCGGCCATCGGGACCGATCTGTATGTCGGGGGCTACTTCGATCAGGCCGGAACCGTGGCCGCCGGGGGGATTGCCCGGCTCGACACCCAGACGGGCATCTGGTCCTCTCTCGGGGCAGGGCCGCGCACGTCGGGCAACTGGGCCGGGGCCGTGTGGGCGCTCGTTGCCTCTGGTGCCGATCTGTACGTGGGCGGGAGCTTCGTCACAGCGGATGGGGTCAGCGCCCGGAACATCGCCCGGTACACGTCCACGACACAGCGCTGGGGCGCCATCGGGGCGGCCGATGAGGCTGTCCAAAGCCTCTACGTCACCGGGCAGACGATCTATGCCGGGGGGTCGTTCAGCAAGATCGACAACGCCGATGCGCGTCGCGTGGCGCGGTTCGATGGATCGACCGGTCAGTGGACGGCCCTGAGCGGCACGTTGCCGACGACGGGCGCCGTTCTGGCTCTGGCCCCCGGCGAGGGCGAGTTGTATGTGGGCAGCAGTGACGTGTACCGATGGGATATGGCCTTCGGTACGTGGACATCGCTGGGCAGCGGTGTGGAGGAGACGAAGCAGTTCAGTCTCCGTGTGAACTCGCTGGTCAGGATGGGGCCGGACCTCTACGTGGCCGGTAATTTCAATCGGGCTGGCGGGAAACCATCCGCTCGGATCGCCCGCTGGACGGCTGCTCCGGTAGCCGTGGCCGAAGACCTCACCCCGGCCAGACCCGGCGGATTTCGGTTGCGTCAGAACGCCCCCAACCCGTTCAACCCCGAGACGGTCATCGAGTACCAACTGAATCAGGGGGCGAGGGTCAGCCTCCGGGTTTATGACATGCTGGGCCGGGAGGTGGCGCGGCTGATCGACGAGGAGGCGCAACCCGTCGGGACCTACCGGGTGCCGTTCCGAGCGAACGCGTTGCCGAGCGGTGTCTACACCTACCGCTTGCTGGTCGATAACCGGTCAGCGGTGAGGCGGATGTCGTTGCTCCGTTGACGGCTGACGAGCACCGCCTCGAATTAGCCCGTATCCGCGCAGGGGCACCCCTATCGCGGTTGTCGGGGGCAGGATGGCTTCGGCTGGAGTTTGATGAACACGAGATCGGCTCGAACAGCCGGGAGATCAGATGACTATACGCGAGATTTTGGCGACGTACCGGCGGATTGCGGTGGTCGGGTTGAGCAACCGGGCGTCGATGCCGAGCCACTACGTCTCCGAGTACATGATCGCCCACGGCTACGAGATCACGCCGGTCAACCCGCACGCCGACGAGGTGCTCGGGCTGCCGTGTTACCCGTCGCTGACGGCGGTGCCGACGCCGGTGCCGGAGATCGTCAACATCTTTCGGCGCTCCGATCAGGTCGGGCCGATTGTGGACGAGGCGATTCGGGTCGGCGCTAAAGTGATCTGGATGCAGATGGGGATTTATGACGAAGCCGCCGCCGAGCGGGCTCGAGCCGCCGGGCTGGAGGTGATTCAGGGCCAATGCATCAAGGTCGAGCACGCGATGCTCGGGCTCGGTCGCGTCGGTCGGTCCTGATCGTGGCGAAACAGCGGACGAGCCGCGACGGCGTGTCGTTCGGCGGCAAGGTCAAGACCGAGCACTCGATCATTCAGGGGCTGATGCCGCTGTTGCAGCAATTGGCGGCCGTCGCAGGGGTGAAATCGGTCGTGCCGGGCCGGATTATGCGCCGGGGCAAGGCGCAACCTCAGGCGACGGTCACGTTAACCGTGCGGACCGCGACCGGGTGGAAGGCGCAGGGCAAGAGCAAAGGCAGCGTGCAGGAGCTGTTCATCGTCACCGCCGAGCCGGAGGCGGTCGCGCAGGCGCTTGCGGCGCTCTGGCTCAGCGGGTGACGGTCTGTTACGCTTGGTCGGCCTCGTCGGGGCGACGGTACGGGTGCAGGTGCAAGCGGAACAGATCGGCGAACGGTTCGCGCTGACCGCCGTGGGGCAAGACGAGTCGCCCGCCCGCTTCCTCCAACCAGAGCTTCAGCCCAACCGGCGTGTCCGGCAGGCAGCGAAGGTGGCCCTCGCCGTTGACCATGTAGAACGTGTGGCCGGCGTGCATCATCTCGACGACCTCTTCCTCGCTCAGCCGCTGGTCGCGGTGCAGCACGTCCTCGACCGTCAAGAGCAGCACCTCGCGGGAGCTTTCCATCGCCGACTTGACCCGATACTGATGACCCATGGGGGTTCGTTTGCCTCGTTTCGTCCGCTGAAACCGATCCGGTGGCCGCTCGCGACGGGGTGAGCGGTCGCAGCGGGTTGGGTCGGTAGAATAGTTGACAAGATACGGCGCGGCGCCGGACGATGCCAGCGCCGCGCCGTCGGGTTCGTCTCGAAGGTCGCTATTTGGCTTTGTAACCGGTCGGCAGCTCGAACCCGGCGGCTGGCGGCGCGGTGGTCGAGATCGAGGTGACTTCGGTGGTCGAGGTGAACAGCACCGGACCGGTCGTGGCGGCGGCGGCGCTGGGCGCGGTGGCCGGATTCGGCGTTGGCGTCGGTTTCGGCTTGGCTGCCCGGCGCAACAACCCACCGAGGGCCGCCCCGACCGGGTTGTCCGCCACCTCAGCGGCGGATGGACCGGTCGGCGTTGGCTGCGGGCTGGTGGCATCGCCCTCGGGGCCGGTGACGGTGACGGTCGAGACAATCGGGTAGCCGTCGAGCTTGCCGATCTCGCCGTAGAGATCCTTCATCCAGCGACCGTACGGATTGCCGGACGAGCGCGGATCGAGACCCAACTGGCTCGCATAGGCCTGCGAGAAGGCGACATTCGCCCGCGCCGCCGCCTTCTGCGACGGGTCGAGCCACAAGTCGCTCGTCAGAAAGAACACCGGTCCCTTCTCGTGCGTCTTGGTGTTCTCGGCGATGACCGTCAGCTTCAGCACGACTTCCTCGGTGGTGAAGCCGTTGATCGTTCGCCGCTGCCCGGTCCGCTGGACGCCGTCCGAGACGACCGTGTAGCGCACGTCGTCGCCGTCTTTCTGCCCCGACTGCTGCTCGAGATGCCGCTGCGACTCCTGCACCTTCGCCCGTTGGTCGGCCAGACTCGTCGCGGTGTAGGTCTTCTTCTTGTCGTCGATCTGATAAATCTGACCCTGATCGAGCCGGATCAACTCGGTCGAGCTGGCGTCGTGGCCGATGAACAAGACCTTCATCCGGCCGGTCGTGACGACCTTTTCACGGTCGGCGCCGCGAAGGCTGATCGTCTGGACGAGGTCGCCGCTGGTCAGACTCAGCGCCTGAAACGTCGTTTTCTGCTCGACCGTCAGGCCGGTCTGGGCGGCAACGCGACCGGCGCTGCCGAGTCCGACGACGAGCGAGAGCGTGAGTCCGAA
>JBBSVG010000321.1:0-4422 GCA_038233775.1 Bacteroidota bacterium
CAGCGGTCGGTGACCAGGGTCGGCAGCGTCGATCAGCAGCAGCCCAGCCCCGCTGGCCCGAAGCCGCGTCATGATCTCGCCCCGGTCATGGACCCGCATCACCTCGCAGCCGACGGTTGACATCGCGGCGCAGAGCGAGGCGGCAAACGCCGGGTCGCTGCTGAGCACAACCACGCGACTCCCGGTCGGCAGCGGCGGGGCGGCGGCGCCCGGCGACGAGGGCGGGGTCGAGCCGACGGCGCCCGGTCGGGTCAGCGCCAGGATCTTCCCGATCAAGACCTCGCTGTTGAGCGGCTTGGCTAAATACCCAGCCGCGCCCAACTCGAAGCCGCGATGGACATCGTCCAAGATCGAGACCATCAGGATCGGGATGTCGCGGACCGACTCGTCGGCTTTCAGGATGCTGATGACATCGAAGCCGGACAGATCGGGCATCATGATGTCGAGCGTGATCAGGCTCGGGTGCTCGCGTCGGGCCAGCTCGACCGCCTCCAGCCCGTCCTTCGCCTCGATCACCGTCCACCCTTTCCGCTCCAACTCGTAGCGGATCGACTTCCGAATGTTCGGTTCGTCATCGACGACCAGCACGGTCAGTGGCGTGTCGGTTTCATCGGCCGAAAAGTGGGGCGTTGGGACGGGGTCGGGCATCGACACGACCTCGTGCGGCGCCGTCGTGATCGGCAGCAGCACATGGAACGTGCTGCCGTGGCCGACGGCGCTCGTCGCCCAGACCCGGCCGCCGTAGTGCTCGACGATCTGACGGGTGATCGGCAGGCCGAGGCCGGTGCCTTTCGGCTTGTCGAGCGCGTCGTTCTGCGTCACTTGGTGGAACTTGTCGAAGATCGGCTCCAAGTCGGCGGCCTCGATCCCCGAGCCGGTGTCGGTGACCGTCAGGTAGAGCAGCGGTTCGAGGCTCAGCTCGGCGAGCGGCTGCGACAGACCGGGCGGATCGGCGGATCGCTCGGGATCGAGCAGCCGCAACCGCAACTGGACCCGACCACCAGCCGGGGTGAACTTGATCGCGTTCGAGAGCAGGTTCGTCACCACCTGCTGCACCTTGTCGGGGTCGATGACAAGGTTCGGTAGCGGCCCGTCGAAACCGAACGTCAGACCAACGCTGCTGCTGTCGGCCACCGGACGCATCGTGGCGACGGTCCGCTCGACGACCGGGACGGGCGCCACGGGCGCGTCGTTCCACGTCATCTTGCCCGACTCCATCTTGGCGATGTCGAGCACATCGTTGATCAGCCGGGTCAGCCGGTCCGACTCCTCGTTGATGATCCCGAGAAACTCGCGGCGGCGGTCGACGGAGAGCCGGTCGCGACCGAGATCGTTCTGTAGGATCTTGGCGAACGACTTGATCGAGGTCAGCGGCGTCCTGATCTCGTGGCTGACCGAGCTGATGAAGTTGCTCTTGACCTGATCGACGGTCTGCAACCGCTCGTTGGCGACCCGCAGGGCGACGTTCTGCTGCTGCAACGACCGACTCAGCCGCTTGAGTTCGTCGGCTTTCTGCTTGACCTCGGCCTGCGCCTGCGCCCGTTCGGTCACGTCGGTGGAGAAAACCATCAGCCCGCCGTCGGGGACGGGATAGATGCGGACATCGACGACGAGCGGCGCCTGCTCGTTGCTGAAGCTGAAATCGGTGAACTCGACTCGCGTCCGGCTCTCCATCGCCTCGCGGATTCGGTCCTCGAAGACCGTCGCCCGAAGCTGCGGGAACGCCTCAACCAGCGGCCTGCCCACCACCGCTTCGGCCGAGCGCCGACTGGCCCGCTCGGCGACGCGGTTCCAGTAGGTCAGCCGGTAGTCGGCGTCGAGCACATAAAAGATGTCGCCGATGCTGTCGAGCAACCGCTCGAGCTGCTCGCGCCGCTCGGCGATCTCGCGCTGCTCGGCCTTGCGCTCGGTGATATCGGTCTCGATGCCGACCCACTCGCGAATCGTCCCATCGGCCGCCAGTACCGGCGCGGCCCGAACGGCCATCAAGCGATAGGCGCCGTCGTGGCGGCGGAGTCGGTACTCGCCCTCGAAGACGCCGGTCGCGGCAAGGGTCGCCAGCCAGAGTGTTTGGGTCGCCTCGCGGTCGTCGGGGTGGATCGCGTCGGTCCAGCCGAAGTCGCGATACTCGCTGAACGGTTGGCCGGTGAACGTCTCCCACTCCGGCTGCTCGGTGACGAAGCCACCGCTCGCGTCGGTCGTCCAGACGATCTGGCTGGTGGCGACGATCAGGGTGCGGAATCGCTGCTCGCTCGCTCGCAGCGCTGCTTCGGCCTCCAGTCGTGGCGTGATGTCGCGGATGAACGAGGTGAACACCGGGTCGCCATCGGTCGGGATGCGGTTGATCGCCAGCTCGATGGGGAACTCGCTCCCGTCGGCGCGCAAGGCGGTCATCTCGATCCGCTTGCCGAGCACCGGCCCCTCGCCGGTCGCTAAATAGCGGGCCATTCCGGCGTTGTGCATCGCCCTGTAGGCCGGTGGGACGATCAAATCGGCCATCTGCTGGCCGAGCACGTCGTCGCGGCGGTGGCCGAAGATCCGCTCAGCGGCCGGGTTGAACTCCAGGATCAGCCCATGATGATCGACCGTCACGACGGCATCGAGCGCCGTCTCGACGACCGCCGCCTTGCGCGCCTCGCTCGCGCTCAGCGCCTGATTCGTCTGCATCCGGTCGGTGAAATCGACAAACGAGGCGACCGCCTCGATCACCTCGCCCGACTCGTCGAGCATCGGGATGGCATCGACGAGCAGCCAGCGAAACGTCGTCTCGCTGGAGTGAATACCCATCACGACGCGGCGCACCGGCTGTTTCGTTTGCCGGGCGACGATCAGCGGACTCTCCTCCGGCGGACTTGGGCTGCCGTCTTCCCAGACCGACCGCCAGTCGGCATAGGCGGGCACCTCGCCGCGCATCTGCTCGATGGAGAGGCCAAGTAGCTCGGTCGCCGCTTGGTTCGCGTGCGTAAGCGCGCCGGTGGCATCCTGCACGATGATGCCCATCGAGAGCGCATCGAGCAGGGCAAGCGAGGGGCGATACGGATCGCTCATGAAACCACCGGGCGGTCAGATTGCCGAAAAAACCGACGTGTTCCCAACACTCGGGCCGAACCCGATGCGTGGGCTCAAAGCGGGATGTTGCCGTGCTTCTTGCGCGGATTGGTGTCCACTTTCGTCGCGACGAAACCCAGCGCGCGGATCAGCCGGCTGCGGGTGTTGCGCGGCAGGATCACGTCGTCAATATACCCCCGGCTGGCGGCGATGTACGGGTTGGCGAAGTGCTGCCGGTATTCCTCGGTCTGCTTCGCTTCCTCGGCGGCCGGATCGTCGGCGGCGTCGATCTTCCGCTTGAAGATGATCTCGACGGCGCCTTTCGGTCCCATGACGGCGATCTCGGACGACGGCCAGGCGTAGTTCACGTCGCCGCGAATGTGCTTCGAACTCATCACGTCGTAGGCGCCGCCGTAGGCTTTGCGCGTGATGACCGTCAGCTTGGGTACGGTCGCCTCGCAGTAGGCGTAGAGCAGCTTGGCGCCGTGGCGGATGATCCCGCGCCACTCCTGCTCGGTTCCCGGCAGGAAGCCCGGCACGTCCTCGAAGGTCAAGATCGGGATGTTGAAACAGTCGCAGAAGCGGATGAACCGGGCGCCTTTGGTCGATGCGTCGATGTCGAGCACACCGGCCAGCGAGGCGGGCTGGTTGGCGACGATCCCGACCGAGCGACCGCCCAGCCGGGCGAGGCCGACGACGATGTTCTCCGCATAATGCTGATGCACTTCGAGAAACCGCCCGTCATCGACGACCCGCGTGATGACGTCTTTGATGTCGTACGGCTTGTTCGGGTTGTCCGGCACGAGCGTATCGAGCGCTGGATCGACGCGGTCGAACGGGTCGGTCGTCGGACCGAGCGGCGGTTCTTCCTCGCAGTTGAGCGGCAAGTACGAGAGCAATTCCTTGATCGTCTCCAGACAGGCGATCTCGTTCTCGACGGCAAAGTGCGCGACGCCGCTCTTCATCGCGTGGGTCATCGCGCCGCCCAAATCCTCGCTCGTGACTTCCTCGTGCGTCACGGTCTTGACGACGTTCGGACCGGTCACGAACATGTAGGACGACTGCTCGACCATCAGGACGAAATCGGTGATCGCCGGCGAATAGACCGCGCCGCCCGCGCACGGGCCGAGAATCGCCGAGATCTGCGGGACGACGCCCGACGCGAGCGTGTTCCGCAGAAAAATGTCCGCATATCCGCCGAGCGAGGCAACGCCTTCCTGAATCCGCGCCCCGCCGGAATCATTCAGCCCGACGACCGGGATGCCGGTCTTCAGCGCAAAGTCCATCACCTTGCAGATCTTCTCGGCGTGCGCTTCCGAGAGCGAGCCGCCGAAAACGGTGAAATCCTGGGCGAACGCCGCCACCGGACGGCCA
>JBBSVG010000322.1:0-4419 GCA_038233775.1 Bacteroidota bacterium
CTCGACGAGGACGTAATCGACGTAGGCGTCGGCGGCGTAGAAGGCGAGCAAGAGGTCGCCGATGGTGTTCGGGTCGGGATAAATCAGCCGCAACGCGCACGAGGCGCAGCGATGTTTCTTGGTCGGCGGCAGGCGAAAAGCGACCCGGCGACGCTTGCAGTCGTGGCACGGATAGACGTAACCGGCGGCGTAGGGCCGGAGAGCGTCGGGAATCTTGGCGCTCATGAGCACCTCGGGGAAGATGGGGAGACGGTGCGACGACAGCCTCGGCGTGGGGCCGTCGTCGCTTTCGACGGGGAGCAAACAAGGTAGTCGCCGCCCCCGACAAATGCAACCCGTCGTGACGGGCTTAACATAGAAGCCATCAGCTATCGGCTGTCAGCTCACGGCAAGGCAAGCGCACCGGCTGGGGACGAGGCGGCGGTCGCTTCGGCTCGCGGAAAACCGGGGTGTCCGGTGCCATCGAACAGTTCTTTTTTACCATGTTTGCCGCTTGCACCGGAGCCCGATGAGCAGACGCCTGACCGGTTGGGTTTGCGCTGGACTTCTCCCCCTTGCGCTCGGGCTGCTGGGCGTGGGTCCGGCAGCGGCACAGACGCCGCCTGACAGCACCGGTGCCCGAGCGGCCGTCGGCCCGCGTCGGGTCGGCGCAGCGGTGCAGCAGACGATGCTGTCGAACCTGATCGTCAACCGGGTCAATGCGTGGGGCCGCAACGCCGAGTGGGCGCAAGGATTGGGGTTTAAGGTCTGGACCCGCAACCTCCGGCTCGGCTGGGAGTGGGACGAGGATGGGTTCACGACGAACATGTTCGGCCACCCGCTTCAGGGCGCTTATTACTTCAACGCTGGTCGGGCCAACGGGCTGTCGTACTGGGAATCGGCGCCCGTAACGGCGTTCGGCTCGTGGACGTGGGAGTATTTCGGCGAGTCGGAGCGGCCGTCGCTGAACGACTTCTTTGTGACCACCTTCGGCGGGATCGCCGTCGGCGAGATGACCCACCGCGTCGCCGCGACGATTCGGGACGAGCAAGCGCGCGGCGCCGGGCGACTGACCCGCGAGATCGTCGCGCTCGGACTCGACCCAGTCGGTGGCCTCAACCGGCTGATCCGGGGCGAGTGGCGGCGGGTCGGGCCGAACCCACCGGAGCACGATCCGAGCGCCTTTTTCTACGGCGCCACCGTCGGCGTCCGCCACCTCAGCAGCGACGCCGGGGCGGGGACGAACGGCCCGAGCGTGTCGCTCGATCTTGGCTACGGCGACCCGTTCACCCGCCCATACCGCGACCCGTTCGACGTGTTCGCCATGCACCTCCAGGTCAGCCCCGGCAGCGGCGGTGGACTCAACACCTTGCAGACCTATGGGCGACTCTATCAGACCGAACTGCCGTCGTGGAGCGACCAAGCGACCCACCTGCTCGTCGTCGGTCAGCAGTTCGATTATCTCAACAATCCCGTCTATCAATTCGGCGGGCAGAGCGCCGAGTTGGGCGTGCTCTCCCGCTTCACCCTGCCGCGCGGGTTCCGGTTGCAGACGCAGGTCAGCGGCAGCGCCCTGATTCTCGGCGGCGTCGATGCGCCCTCGATCCCTCTCGCCGCCGGGGGCGATGCCAAACGCGACTATGACTTTGGTCCCGGTCTGGGCACCGGGCTAAGCGCAACGCTCTACCACGGAACGACGCCGTACCTGCTGTTCTACAGCCGAGCAGAGTATCTGCACTCGGTCAGCGGCACGCCGGCCGATCATGCGGTGGTCTTCGCCGGGCTGCGGGGCAACCTGCCGGTCAAAGGCGGCTTCGGCGTCGGGTTCCACCTCAGCGGCGATTCCCGAGCGAGCGGCTACAGCGACCGACCCGACATCACCCGACACGTCGTCGAGACGCAACTGTTCCTCTCGTGGACCAGCAACCGACCGGCGACGCCACTGGAGACGCCATGATCGCCGCACGTCTGCTGATCATCGGGCTGCTGCTCGTCGGTGCGATGCCCGTTGCCGCGCAAACGCAAGCGCCGCCACCCACCCGCGGCGGGTTTTGGCTCGAAGCCGGTGGCGGCACCGGCGGCCTGTGGGTCGGCTGCTCGGGCTGCGACGAAACGACGTCGTCGTTCGGCACGAGCACCTACTTGCGCGGCGGCGGCAGCTTCAACCGAAAGGTGCTCTGGGGCATCGAAGCGGCCGGTCTGCTCAACCGGACGAGTCCGCTGGCCGAGACGGACAGCACGCTCGAGATCCAGACCGTCAGCTTCGGCCCAATGGTCGTCTGGTATCCCTGGCAGAACGGGATCTTCGTTACTGGCGGCGTCGGCCTGTCCTACGGCGAGGTTCGGGTGCGGGACTCGGATTCGTTGGGAACCGGCGGCGTGCTCGGCCGGGGACTCGGCTCCGGGCTGTCTTTCGGCGCCGGGTTCGACGTGCCGGTGCTGTCTCGGGTCGCCGTGACGTTCAGCTTCAACGCCGCGTATGGCGCCATCGGCGACATTCAGGTGCGCGCCCGGTCCGTGGACGACGTCATCACATCGATGTACACCGCCAACATCGCCCTGACGCTCCGCTGATCTGGTTACTTCGGTTCGCGGAATTGGGTTGCTCGGTGCTCGGCGAACAACGGCTTCAGCTTGCCGCGCTGGTATTTGCCGGTCGAGGTAACGGGAACATCGTGGCCGAACAGGACGATTTTCGGCACTTTCGCCCACGGCAGATGCGCCCGGCAATGGGCGATGACGGCGGCCTCGGTGACGGTATCGTCGATCAGCGGCTCGACGTAGGCGCCGACCTCCTCGCCATACGCATCGTTGTCGAACCCAACCGACACGCCGACCTTGACGCCGGGGCAGCGACCGATCACCTCGTCGATCTCCAACGGCGCGAGGTTGACGCCGCCGCGAATGATCAGCTCCTTCAACCGCCCGGTGATGAAGAAAAACGGTCGCCCGGCGTCGTCAAGCACATAAAACCCTTCGTCGCCGGAGCGGAACCAGCCGTGGGCGAAGGTCTTTCGGTTGGCCTCGGGCTGATCGTAGTAACCCGACATGACGTTCGCCCCGCGCACAACGATCTCGCCCCGCTCCCCCGCGCCGAGCGCGTGTCCGGCTTCGTCATGGATCGCCATTTCGTTGACCGGCAGCGGCACGCCGATGCTCGGGAAGCCGTGGTCCCGCATCCACTTGCGGTGCTCGTCGGCGCTTAAATCGACCGGCAGGAAGCACGAGTAACAGGTCGTCTCGCTCAACCCATAGCCGTGGATGATCGGGAACCCGTAGCGATCCTCGAACCGCCGGGCCGTGTGGACGGTCAGCGGTCCGGCGCCGCAGATGATGTGGCGGAACGCCGCCAGATCGAGCACGCTGAGGTCGAGATTGGCCTCGACCAGAAAGTGCAGCAGCGTCGGGACGACCGAGACGACGGCGACGCGCTCGGCGGCCAGCCTCGGAAAGAACTGTTCGACCGAGAACTTCGGGTTCAGCACGACCGCGCCGCCGTACCCCATTGGCGTGACCAGCGTGACGACGGTGCCGTTGACGTGGTGCAGCGGCAGGACGCACATCATCCGGTCGCCGGGCGCGAGGCGGTGCCAGTCGGCAATCGCCCGCGCGTCTTGCAGCAGGTTGGCCTGGGTCAGCACGACGCCCTTCGGCGGACCGGTCGTGCCGGACGTATAGACGATCAGCGCTTCCGATTCAAGTCGTTCGGTCTCTTCCGACGGCAACTCGGCGGTGGCGTCGATTAACTCGTCGGTCACGAGCACCGGCAGCGCGTCGTCTCGCTCCGATTGAATCTCGCCCAGCCGCTCGATCAGCGCGGCGCGGGTGACGACGAGCGTTGCGTTGGCGTGGCCGAGGATGTAGCCCAGCCGCTCGTCCGGTTCGGCCGAGCTGAGCGGGACAACGACGGCGCCCAGATCCCAGAGCGCGAAGTAGGTCAACACCGTGTCGGCGCCGTTGGGCAAGAGGACCGCGACCCGATCCCCAGCGCCGACATTCCGCCCCACCAGCGCCGCCCGCACGCCACCGACCGCATCGGCAAACGCGCGGTACGTCCACTCGCGCCGCGATGCGGCCGCATCGTAGGCGATCAGGTACGGGTCGTCGGGCCGCTCGGCGACCTGACGGCGGAGCAACGCGCCGAGCGAGGCATCGTCGGGCGGAGGCACAGCGGCCCCGCCAACCCGGTGGGCGGCGGCGATCAGAGCGGCGGTATCGGGCATTCGGCGGGAAGGCAGCAGGCGGGCTGTCAGCAAAAAATCAGATCACTTCTCGAAAATCGGTAGGCAGTCGAAGCCTATCTTGTATCTTGAACAAGCAGCACAAGTGGTGCAGTAGTTCGTTTTGATCTGGGTCATTTAGTAGACCGTAACGGAGCAAGAACGCTGCACCAACACCCCATTTGAACCCGAACCGTTGCCTGTGTCGGCTTCTGCCGAG
>JBBSVG010000323.1:0-4409 GCA_038233775.1 Bacteroidota bacterium
ACAAGCGCGCCGAACTCGGTTGGTGGACGCTGTGCGGCTCGGCCTCGGCGGTGGCGTTTCTCATTCGGCAGCACGGGTTGCTCCTGCCGGCTGCCGCCGGCCTGGTGCTGCTCGTCCGCTCGTTGCGCTCACGCCCACTTCAACTGCCGTGGGCCGAGGGTGTCGCCATCGCGCTGCCCGGACTGGTCGCGCTGATCGGCTATCAACTCTGGAAAGCGCAGACGCCAATCCCCTCGATGGGGTTCGAGCGAAAGCTGATCTATATGTTCGGCCAGAGCTTGAGCGAGGTGCTTTTCACGCTCTACGGCGCGTGGCTCTACCTCGGCCTGTTCGCCCTGCCGCTGCTGCTGCTCCGGTCGCAACCGACGTCAGCTGCCCGACAGACGCGCCTCGTCGCCGCTGCCGCAGCGGCGGTGCTGGTCGTCGCGGGAGTCGCCTTCTTCTACTTTGGCGCCCCGCCCAACGCGCTGATCAGCAGTTCGCCCGTCCGCAACGTCATGCCGTATCTGGGCAACATCCTCTACGACACTGGACTTGGCCCCATCACCACCCGCGACGCGCTGTACTTCAGAGTGTCCCCCTTTAAGGCAGCGCCCTACGTCATCTGGGTTGTGATCACCGCGCTGACGGGTTTCGGGCTGTGGGTGCTGCTGACCGGTGGACTGACCACGCGACTCAACCGGCTGACCGCTTTCCGCCCACCGGCTGACCGACCAGTCCCCAGAACGGCGACAGCGTCCATTCTGGCGCTGCTACTGGCACTATTGACGCTCGTGGAAATCGCCATCTCGCCCGAAGCTGATGGCGGGCTGTTCGACCGTCACGTTCTGCTGCTGTTGGTGCCGCTGCTGCTGCTGCTGGTGACGCAGGTGCCGCCGCCCAGCGCATGGTCATGGCGCGGCCCGGTCGCTCTCGGCCTGCTGACGTTCGCCGGATGGTTCGCCGTCGCCGGAACCCACGATTACCTTGCTTGGAACGAGGCGCGCTGGGTCGCCATCCGTTATCTGCAACAGGTGCGTCACGCCACCAATCGCGATATCAATGCAGGCTTCGAGTTCGGCGGCCTCTACAACTCGAAAGCGCTCTTTCAGGACGGCAAGGTACGCGGCGGCGTTCTGGCGCCTGTTTTTGGCTGGTGGACAATCGGCGAACCCCGTTACAATGTGACGTATCGCGAGCCGATTGAGGGCGTTCCGGTCGGCCGGGTCCACTATCAGGCACTGCTGCCCAACAACCCCGACCCGTTCATTTACATCGCCGATGTCGGGCAACTCCCATGATGCTGAGCGTCGTCATCCCCGTTTATAATGAGGCAAGCAGTCTCGATCCGCTCTTGAAACGGCTCGTTGCGGTGCTCGATGGCTTGGACGAGCCATGGGAGGTCGTGCTCGTCAACGACGGCAGCCATGACAACACACATCAGGTCTTGGCGACGATGGCAGCGAGCGAGCCGAGGCTGAAGGTGATCGAATTCGTCCGCAACTTCGGCCATCAGATCGCGGTGGCGGCCGGGATGGATCATGCCTCGGGTGACGCGGTGATCGTCATCGACGCCGATCTGCAAGACCCGCCGGAGATCATCCCGGCGCTGGTTGCGCAATGGAAAGCCGGGTTCGAGATCGTCTATGCGAAGCGAAACACAAGGCGCGACGGTCTGTTCAAGCGGGCGACGGCGGCGGCGTTCTACCGGCTCATGCGCCAGCTGGCCGATGTGGACATTCCGCTCGATGCCGGTGATTTCGCTCTCTACGACCGGGCCGTGGTCGATGTGCTCCGGGCGATGCCCGAGCGACACCGGTTTCTGCGTGGGATGCGGGCGTGGACCGGCTTCCGGCAGATCGGCGTTCCGTTCGACCGCGACGAGCGCCACGCTGGCTCGACGAAATACTCGTTCGGCAAGATGCTCTCGCTTGCCCTCGACGGCCTGACCGGCTTCTCGACCTTTCCGCTGCGACTGACGAGCTATCTGGGCTGGTCGGCTGCCGCAGTCGGCCTGCTGGCGGGCATCTGGGTGATCGTCCGACAGATCGTTTTCGGCTACCCGGTGCCCGGCTGGGCGTCCTTGATCGTGACGGTGCTGTTCTTCAGCGGCGTGCAGCTGATCATGCTCGGCGCGGTCGGCGAATACGTCGGCCGCGTCTTCGATCAGGTTCGCGCTCGACCTCTCTACATCGTCCGAGAGCGGCGCAATATCGATCCGTCGCTCGCCAACCCGCCACACGCGGTCATCTGCGAACCGGTGGCGCAAGGCCTGCGGACGAATCCGGGTGCAGGCTGAGACGATAGAAGTAGAACGATTCGTCGGGCACAATGCTGCCGTCGAACCGGGCCAGTTCGGTGATCCGCACGGCGGGGGTCGAGACGGCTCCCAGTGGCTCGTTCTGGACGATGAGCGCCTCTCCACCGCGCTCTCGGGCCAGTCGAGAGGCCGCCGCGATCAGCGCCGTCGCACTCGACCCCTGCTGCCGACGGCGGTCCGAAACGACGTAGGTGCCGAACCGGTCGCTCTGCGGGTAGAAAATCGTCCGCCCCGACCAAGCGGACAGCGGCTCGACGGCGAAATCGAATCCACCGACCAGCGGCAGTAGCGACAGATCCGAACGGCTCGATAGCCAGCGCCCGGCGGCTTGGGACTGCGAAAAGGGCTCGCGCCAGTCGATCCCGTATGCGATCCCTGCCGCCGCGAGATGCACAACGAGCAACCCGTCGAAAAAGCCCATCCGCCAGCGATTCACCCACACAGTCCCTCGGGCCGGCGACGTGGTGACCGGCGACCGCCGCGCTTGCTCGGTCAGCCAGACGCAGACGAGCCAGACGATGAACAGGTGACCGTGGTGTCGCAGCGCCGGGTAGTTCAGCGTCGTGCTCTGTAGCTTCAGCACCGACAGCAACAGCACGCCGCCGCTGCCGACGATGCAAAACGCCAGCGCCCGACCGTTGCCGGAGAGCGACACCGCCCCGGCGATGAACAGCAGCAATCCAGCGTAGAGCGTCAGGAAATAGCGCAGCGGCTCATAGCTCTGGGTGAGCAGATTCGTGTTCCAGAAGTGCAGCGGTGGGTTGGCGCCCCAGATGCTCGGCAGCGGGATATAGCCCTCCCAGAGCAAGATGCAGGATTTGCCGATCCCATCCATCACCCTCGCGCCGAGCGACAGGGGGCCGGACAACTGAACCTGATAATACCCGTCGGCCGGCGGGATCATCTGCCAAGCGGACAGCCACCAGCCGACCAGCATCAGCCCGGCAGCGATGGTCAGCATTACCGGGCGACTGGCTGACCGATCCGACCTCAACCAGCTTCGCCCATCGGGCAGGATGAGCGTCGCGGCGAAGGCAATGGACAGGATGAAGCCGTAGGCGTTCGCATTGGCGAGCAGGACGATCAACCCCGACAGCAACAGGGGATGTCGGTGCCGATACGGGTAGAGCGCACAGAGTCCGAACAGCGCCAGCAGCCCAAGCGAGTAGAGTCGGCTGAACACCCCATATTCATAGAGCGGAAAGTAGCCCAGCGCGATCATCGCTTTGCGCGGCAGCGAGAATGGGGCAAAGCGGACAAGCACAGCGACGGACCCGGTCGCCAGCAGCAGATGCACGGCTTGCATCGCCTCGGGTCGAGTGGTGACTCGCGCCATCGGGTAGAGGATCAGGTACCAGAGCGCCGGATGCCCCTCGTAGCGCAGATTGTGCAACAAGGTCGCAAGATCGGGGTTGTCGCGCAGCAGCAACCAGACCCGCAACTCGTCGCGCCACATCTCGTGGTGGATCATCCCGAGTCCGCACACAAAGACGAACAGTCCGACGATCACCCACGGCCCCACCGCCCCGCTCCGCTTTCGCCCCGTCGATTCGCTCACCTGCGCTCCAAGATAGTCCATGCCACTGGTTCCGCCTGCCGCTTCCCCATCCCCCCCGATCCGTCGCGCTCTCGCCAGCCGATGGGTCGAGGGGCTCGCGCTGCTCGTCATGGTGGCGGTCGTCGGGCTCTATCTCGCCACGCTGCTCCGCGACGCGGTCAACATCCCGCTCAACGATGACTTCGATTCGATCTTTGGTTTCTGCATCGGCTACGGACAAGCCGAAACGTGGACGGAGCGGCTGCGGCTGATCTTCGCCCAGCACAACGAGCACCGAATCGCATTCAACAATCTGGTCTATCTGGCCGAGTGGCGCCTGCTGGGGCACGTCAACCTTGTCCACACCATCTGGCTCGGCAACCTCGCCATTGGGTTAATGATCGCTCTGTTCTGGTCGTGGTTACCGCGCGACCTCCAGCGCTCGCCACTCGCGGTGCTGCCGCTGGTGGCGCTGCTGCTCGGGTTCCAAGCGTGGGAAAGCGCGGCGTGGGCGATGGCGGCGCTATCGGGCTACTGGGTCCACCTGTTCGCCCTCACAGCCATCGGAATTGC
>JBBSVG010000324.1:0-4400 GCA_038233775.1 Bacteroidota bacterium
CATAGCTTTCGCTACCCGCCGCCGCAGTAGCGAAGCCGAGGTCGCCGCCGCTCTCGAGATAGATCGGGGTGAGCGGGGCAGCGCAGCCTTGCTGGCACGCCAGCGGCCAGCGAGCGAACCGGTCGGGTGATCCCGGCGACCAGATCGCTCAGGTAGAGTTGAACGGTTTCGGTTCCGACGCGCTCGCCGGTGTTGGTCAGCTCGACTGAGACACGGACGGAATCGCCGATTGCGATGCTCGTATCAGCGATGGCGAACGACGAGTAGGCGAACGTCGTGTAGCTCAGGCCGTGGCCGAACGGGTAGAGCGGCGTGTTGTCGATGTCGATGTAACCGCGCTGCCACGGGCGCCCGCTGCGCTTGTGGTTGTAGAACAGCGGCACTTGGCCGACCGAGCGCGGCACCGTGACCGGGAGTTTGCCGGACGGATTTCGCTCGCCGAACAGCACGTCGGCCACCGCTGGACCGCCCATCGTGCCGGGGAACCACGCCTCGACCATCGCCGGAATGTGGGCGCTCTCCCAAGCCGTCGCCAGCGGACGGCCGTTCATCAGGACGAGCACGACCGGCGTTCCGGTCGCCTGAACCGCCCGAACCAGCGCCGACTGGCTGCCGGGCAAATCGAGCGACGAGCGACTGTGCGCCTCGCCGCTCATCTCGGCCGTCTCGCCGACCACGACGACGGCCACCGCTGCGCCTCTCGCGGCGGCGAAGGCAGCGGCGATCCCGCGCTCGTCGGTTGTGTCCGGCGACGCGCCGCGAGCGTAACGGACCGCGCGACCGGCGCCGACCGCTTGGCGGATGCCGGTCAGGATCGTGACCGCGTCGCCCGTCGCCCCGGCGGCCGACCAGGGACCGAGCTGCGCCTTCGGGTCGTCGGCGAGCGAGCCGATCACGGCGATGGGTCCGCCGGTTTTCGCCAGCGGCAGCAGCGGTTTCCCGGCGACCGGCTGGTTCTGCAACAGGATCAGCGATTGGCCGGCGATCTCCCTCGCGGCGGCGACGTGCGCGTCCGACAGCAACACGCGACTGGCGCGGGCTTCATCGCTGTACGGATGCTCGAACAAGCCGAGTCGGAACTTGGCCCGCAGCACGTTGCGAACGGCCCGGTCGATCTCGCCCATCGAGACGCGACCCGAGGCGACGAGCGTCGGCAGCGAGCGGGCGTAGGCGTTCGACTCCATATCGACATCGACGCCGACCTTGATCGCCCGCTCGGCGGCGTCGGCCGGATTGACAGCGGTGCCGTGGACAATCGTCTCGCCGATGGACCCCCAGTCGCTGACCACGATCCCGTCGAAGCCGAGTTCGCCGCGAAGAATGTCGCGCACGGTCGTCGGATTCGAGGTCGCGGGCACGCCGGAGATCTCGTTGAAGGCGACCATCACCGAACCGGCGCCGGCCGAGAGCGCGGCCTGAAACGGCGGCAGATAGATCTCGCGCAGCGTCTGCATCGAGACATCGGCCGTCTGGTAATCGCGTCCGCCCTCGGCAGCGCCGTAAGCGAGGTAATGCTTGGCTGTGGCAAGCACGGCGGTAGAATCGGCCAGATCGGCGCCCTGAAACCCGCGCACCGCCGCAGCGGCCATGACCGAGCCGAGGTACGTGTCCTCCCCGGCGCCCTCAACGATCCGGCCCCAGCGCGGGTCGCGGGCCACATCGACCATCGGGGCGAACACCCAGCGAATCCCGATGGCGACCGACTCAACCGCCGCAATCCGGGCGGCGCGCTCGGTCGCTTCCGGTCGCCACGACGAGGCCATCCCGAGCGGAACCGGAAAAATCGTCCGCAACCCGTGGATCACATCATGGGCGAACAGCGCCGGGATGCCGAGTCGGGACTGCTCGACAGCGATTCGCTGCAACCGGTTCGTCCGGCGCGCGCCCTCGGCCAGCGTCCCGTTCGGGTCCAACTGGTACACGCCGGACGTGTCCACCGTGACCCACGAGAACGAGACGTTGAGGTAGCTGCCGACGCTGCCGTCGCGCATCTGTCGCTCGTAAACCGACTCGTCGGTGCCGGTCGCGGTGATCTGGGTGAGCTGACCGATCTTCTCGGCAACCGTCATCCGGCCGATCAGGTCGTCGATCCGCGACTCGACTGGCGCGGTCGCGTCGCGGTAACTCGCTGCGGCAGAAGGGGAAATGGGCGGCGGCGCGGGCGGCGTCGTGGCGGCGCACCCGGCGAGGGCGAGGGCAAGCAGAGCAGATCCGGCGGGGCGAAGAGGCATCGGCAGGCGGACAGGAGGGCGAGGGTCGGGGCGGTCCCGGCGGGGAACATACCCAACTTCTCGCCCGCTGTCAACGCCCGGTTTCCTGCCGATCCAACCCGACTTCAGGCGGCCAGCGCGAGCGCGGCTGGGCGGAGCGCCATCGGGCGAGGCGGATCGGGTGGCTCGGGATCGGGCGCAGTCACGAGCGTCAGCAGAACATCGTCTTGGGTCAGGAGCGGCCCGTCCCAGCCGGTGAAGGCGTAGCTCATGTCCAGACTCGGTCGGCGGAACAGCAGCGTCGGCAGCAGGCGCAAGCGCATGGTCGTCTCCTCGGGTTTGGATGTCCGAGGCAAAACTACGGCGCCGGTGTGACCGGTTCATGGCCGCTGAATGACCTTCACGGCCGATCCGGCGGACCCGGTGGCGACAGGGTCACGCAGCGGTTATTCGGGCAAAACGTGCGGCGGCGACCTTTGCGACCGTCCCTGTGTCCATCTCCCGGAGGTCCGATGCTGCCCTTCTCGTCCCGCGCCACTCATGGTGTCGCCGCGCTGTCGTTGCTGCTCCAGATGGTCAGTTCTACGGTTGCGACCGCTCAACCCTTGGCCGGGGATGAACCGGCGCCGGGTCGGGTGATGGGTCGGCTGGTCGATCCGACCGGCCGTTCAGTCGCCGGGGCGACGCTGTTGCTGCGCGGACCCGGTTTCACGGCCAGCGCGACGACCAACTCGCAGGGCGTGTACCTGTTCACCAGCGTCCCGTCGCAGGCGCGATACACGCTTCGGATGACGAAATCCGGCTACCAGTCGTCGGCAACGACGGTCCAAATCAGCCCCGATTATACCTCGCGGCTGAGCGCGACGCTGGCTGAATCGGGATCGAAGCCGGAACCGAAACCGGTGCCAACCGAGCAGCGACCGGCGGAGATCGCGGCGGCGTTGCCCGAGGCGTCGCTCGATATGCCGGTCGAGGCCGCAGCCGATTCGTCGGCGGCGGGCTTGCCCGAAGCATTCGAGCCGCCGAGCGTCTTCGTCGCCGTGGCAACCGAGGCGCCGACGATCATCGGCGGACTGGCGGCGCTGCGGAACGGGCTGCGCTACCCAAGCGAGGCGAGACGACGGGCCGTGAGCGGCACCGTCATCGTCCAGACGCGGATCGACGAACACGGGCGACCGGTCGATGCCGTCGTGCTGCGCCCGGTCGATTCGTCGCTCGACGAGGCGGCGCTCGCGGCGGTGCTTGCCCTACACTTCACCCCCGGCCGACAGGGCGAGCGACCCGTCGCCACGACCGTCACGCTGCCCGTCACGTTCCGGCTGTCGGTGGAATAACTCAATCGCACCACCGCTCGCCATCGTGCAGCGTGCGAATCGGGCCGATCTGGCCGAGCGGGATCGGCTGCGTCACCCAGCCGGACGCGGCGCTCCAGACGTGTCGCAGCCCGGCCGGCGGCCCGACGGCGGCGACGAGTTTCGTTGATTGCCGAGGATCGGCGACGAACTGATGGGCGGTCGAGGCGCACGTCACGGCCATGCTCCCGGCGAAACGGCGGATCATCGTCGCGTGAACATGACCGGCGGCGACGACCTCGACCTGCCGGTGCCGGGCGACGATCTCAGCCAGCCGGTCGGCCCCGTCGAGCCCAATCTCGTCGAACACGGTTAGTCCGGTCGCGAACGGCGGGTGGTGCAGGCAGAGCAGCGTCGGCCGGTCGGGCGCCTCGGCCAATCGCGCATCGAGCCAGTCGAGCCGAACCGCGTCGAGCCGACCACCGCCCGAGCCGGGCACGACGGTATCGAGCCCGACGAGCCGCGTCGGGCCGAGATCGACGACGAACTGGACGAATCCCGGCAGCGGCGACGCGCCCTGCGGACCGAAGCGGCGCAGCATTCGGTCGCGGTCGTCGTGGTTGCCGGGCAGCACATAGACCGGCATCGTCAGCGGTCGGAGCAACTCGCCGATCCGGTCATATTCCGCCTCCGCCCCGCTGTCGGCCAGATCGCCGGTCACGATCACGGCATCGGGCGGCGACGGCAGCGCCCCGATCCCCGCCACCGCCTCCCGCAGCGCCCGGCTCGACGGCGACTCGCCACCGTCGGCCGCGCCCGCCAGCTTGATGTGCGGATCGCTCAACTGTAGAACAACCATAGCGCTATCAACCATCAGTTCACGGCAAGAGAACGGCAA
>JBBSVG010000325.1:0-4396 GCA_038233775.1 Bacteroidota bacterium
GACCGAACGGGCGTCGGTTTTCGTGTAGTAATCGCGGTCAGGCAGCCCCAGCCCGCCTTGCGACGCGCCAGCAATGGTCTCACGGCTGTCCTTGCCGTCCTGTTCGGAGCTGAACCCGAACACCGCCGCGACGCCCTGGTTGTGCAGTCGGGCGATCTCGCCCAGCACATCCGGTCGGCTGCGGACGGCGGCAATCCGGCCGAGTTCGTCGGCCAGCGGCTTGGCCCCGGCGGCCTCGATGGCGACCGTGTCCATGCAAGCACAGTAGAAATCGCCGACTTTCTGCGTGTTCGAGCCGGGCGCGGCTTGGGGCGCGACTTGGGCGAGGCTGTCGAGTAGCCCGTGCAGGATGACGTTGTTCCGCTCGGCGACCTCCGAGAACCCCGTCCAGTTGCTGTATTCGGGCGGAACCGGGTTGGTCGCGACCCAGCCGCCGTCGGCGAACTGGAAGAAATCGTCGCACGGCTTGCACGTCCGGTCGAGGTTCGTCAGGTTGATGCCGGGACCGGTCGCTTCGGTCGGGATCACGACGACAGCGGGCGGTGCGGGCATCGGCGCGGTTGCGGTCGGCGGGCGGGGCGCGGGCACGGTGCCCGCGCATCCGGCCAAGAGCGCGGCGGCAATCAGAATCGGGTTGAGGCGCATGGTAAAACAGACAAATGAACAGAAACGGGCGCCGGCCTATTGGTCGGCGCCGAGGAACACAAGTTGAAATCGTCAGCGGCGGCGCGAGCGAGGTTTCGGCTCGGGCGTCGGTGCGGCGGGCGGCGCGGGCAACGGCGGCAAGGTCAGCGAGAGCGCCGTCCCGTCGAACGGGCAGAAGCTCGTCTCGAACGGAAACGCGCGGCGACAGACGGTGCAGAAACGCTCAATCGCGACGTGTTCAGCGGCTGGCACCTTCGAGTCGAGCCACGCCGAGCGCAGCGCGAGCATCTCGGGCGTCACAGCCACGCCCGCCCGCTCGTTCGGGACGACTTCGAGCGCGGCGTCCTCGGCCAACGTGATGGTCGTTTCCCGCTGCCCGGCCCGACCGGCGTAGGCAACCGGCAGCTTCTCGCCGATCCGGTGATGGGCCAGCAACGTGTCGAGTTCGGCCGTCGTCGTGACCCGTTGCCCGGCGATCAGCCGCAGCGTGTCGCCTCGGTCGAGTCCAGCGGCGTAAAGCGGACTGCCGACCGTCGCTTGCGAGCCGACGATCAGCCCGGCCGCGTTGCCCATCAGCCGCTCGGGACCGAGGCTGGCCCTGCCCAAATGGGCGCGGCGGAGCGTGAACCCGGCCCGACCGAGCAGCGCCCGGTAATCCATCGCCTCGTGGCCTTCGATATAGCGGCTGAAAATGCTGTCGGCAAACGCCGGGTTGCCGCTGAAATCGGCCAGATGGCGACGCAGATCGGCGGTTGTGTACGGCTGGTTCACGTCGGGGTGCGCGGTCCAGACGGCGCGCATGAACCCGTCGAGCGTCCGGTTTAGCCGCGTCCGCAGCGTCAGATCGAGCCCAAGCGCGATCACCTCACCGAACGGATAATACGAGACATAGGTGTTGCCGAAACTCGTCGGGTCGATGCTCGTCGCGGCATCGACGAAAGGCGCCTGTCGGCTCATCTCGACGGCGGTGCGAAGCTGCCGACCGGGTCCACCGAGCACAGACGTCAGCGTCGAGCCGAGTCCTTTGGACCAGCGGTCCTCGCTCTGGACGCGGGCGCGGCGGAGCAGCAGGTTGCCGTAATAGTTGGTGAACCCTTCGGCGAACCACAACTCGCCGGACGGGTTGGCGCGGGTGAAATCGAACGGTTCGAGGCTCTTGGGCCGCATCCGCTCGACGTTCCACGAGTGGAAAAACTCGTGCGCCAGCGTGTTCGCCAGATCGACCGGACTCCCAGCCAGCGAGCGCGAACTGGTGATGATCGTCGAGTTGCGGTGCTCCATCCCGTCGCCATTGACGGTCGGGCGGTAGTCGGCCAGAAAGGTGTACGTCCCGTGGTCGTACGGCGCCAACTCGCCGAACACTTGCTTCTCCTCGGCGACGATGGCCTGGGCGAGCTTGGCGTAGGCATCGACCTCGGCATCGGTTCCGTCGTGATGAACGGTCAACCGCAGCGTTTTCGGCCCGGCGGCACCGGGGACGGTCCACTCGCGCACGGTCAGCGGCCCGATCTCGGTCGGACTGTCCATCAGATACTGCAACCCCGGCGCGGTGAACACGGTCGGCTGGCCGGTCGGGACGAGTTGCGTCGCGATCCGCCAAGACGGATCGGCCGGATGGAACGTCAGCGTGACCGGTCGCTCGTCGAACCCATCGGCCCAAAGCAGCGTCGCGGGCATGTTCAGGTGGGCGTGGGTCGGGTCGATCCCGGTGTAGGTCCCGCCGGTCCGGTCGCCGAACAGCGTGTAGCGGACCGTGACCGCGCCGCCGTCGGTCGCGACGCGCCAAGTGGACGGATCGAGCGGCTCGACGGCCAGCGCCTTTCCGCCCGCGCCCTCGGCCCGGAGCCGATAGACGTTCTTGGCGAAATCGTGGACCGCGTACCGGCCCGGCGACGAGCGACTCATGTGGACGACAAGCGCCCCGGCCGTCGCGCCGCTGAACGTGACGGCGATCTCGGCCTCGTGGTGGGCGGCGTTGGGGAACGACAGGTCGTAGGCGACCGATTGGGCGGCGGCAGCGGTCGGACCAAGCAGCAGCGCAGCAAGGGCAAGACGAATCATGGGGCAAAAACTGGAAAGGGCGACGGCGTGGACCCCATAAGGTAACACCGCCGCCGCCCGTTCTCTGCCGACTCAGCCGGCGCGTTCGACCGCAGCGAGCAGCGAATCGAGATCCCACGGCCCGTCGTGCCGCGTCCCGTTGAGGAAAAACGTCGGCGTGCCGTTGACACCGGCGCGGACGCCGCCCATGAAATCGGTCCGCACCCGGTCCGCATAGGTGTGCTCGGTCAACTCGCGGCCCACTCGGTCTGCATCGAGCCCGAGCGAGCGGGCGGCAGCGATGAGCGCGTCGTCGCCCAGCGTGTCCTGATGCTCGAAGATCCAACTGTGCATCGGCCAGAACTGGCCCTGCGCGGCGGCGGCTTCGGCAGCCTCGGCGGCTTGCTGGGCGTGTGGGTGCGCCTGCGTCAGCGGGAAGTTGCGGAACACGAAGCGAACGCGGTCGCCGACCCGGTCCAGCAACTGCTCGATGATCGGGTGCGCCCGGCCGCAATGCGGACACTCATAATCGCCGTACTCGACCATCGTTACCGGCGCATCCTCGGAGCCGCGTGCGTGGTCGTGCTCATCCACCGGACGGGTCAGCGTCATGCGGCCTCCAGCGATTCAAGTGCGGTCAAGATGCCGTCGGCGCCGGGGTTTTGCTCCATCGGCGAGAGGTGGCTCCAGCGGATCACGCCGTCCTTGTCGATGACGTACAGCGCCCGCTCCGACGAGCCCCACTCGCGGTGGTACGCGCCGTACATCCGGCTGACCTCGCCCTTCGGCTCGAAATCGGACAGCAACGTGAAGCCGAGTCCGCGCGCCTCGCGGAAAGCGGCGTGGCAGAAGACGCCATCGACCGAGATGCCGATCAACTCGGCGCCGTGGCGCTTGAACTCCGGCAATAGCTCGTTGTAGAGCGTAAGCTGATCGCCGCAGACCGATGAGAAGTCGGCCGGATAAAAGGCCAAGATGACCGGCTTGCCGCGAAAGTCGCGCAGCGAGGTCGTCTGGCCGGGGGCGTGTGGCAGCGTAAAGTCGGGCGCGGGCGTGCCAGCGGCGAGCGGTGCGGTCGGATCGGGCATCGGGATTCCTCGGGTTCGTGGGGACAGTGCATCGGTCTCCTGTTGAACACCATCGCCCCGCTTGCCGGTTCTCATCGGCCAACTGCGGAAAACGTTTGGAATCGGCCCAAACGGTAAATATCTTCATCATCGGCGTTTGCTCTTCGCTTTGCCGTTACCGTTTTTCATTTCTCCCCGGAGGTTTCATGGCTACCCCCGCCTTGTCTCGCCCGTCGGCCTCGTGGCTCCGCCGCATGGTCGTCGCGCTCGCCGTCCCCGCCCTCGTCGTGCTGACCTGCACGCCGACGATGACCGCAACGGCTGGCGTCAGTTCGTACCGGCTGATCATCAAGAACACGTCGCGCTACACGCTGCACAACATCTACATGTCGTCGAGCGACGACGACGAGTGGGGTTCCGATCAACTGGGCAACCGCGTGCTCCGGCCGCAGCAGCAACTCACGCTGCGGGTCCAGCCGGACGAGTACGACATCAAGGTGATCGACGAGGATGAGGACGAGTGTGTGCTGAACGGAATCAGCGTGTACTCGAACAAGACGTGGTCGCTGACCAACCGCGCCCTGCTCTCGTGCGAAGGCTACGGCAACTGAGCCGTTCTGTTTTTCTCCCCGGACCCGCCGCCC
>JBBSVG010000326.1:0-4392 GCA_038233775.1 Bacteroidota bacterium
CGACGAGGAACTCGATCCCGATCAGCGGGCTGACATCGCCGACGTACTTGTCCTGCGTTCCGGTCGGCCACGTCCCCTCGGGGCGCGTGTCGAGCGTGCCAGCGATCAGGCCGTAGTTCGAGAACGTCGTCGCGACTCGGTTGCCGTTGTGAATCCCGAAGCGCCGGGCACCCCGGTCGCCCACTTTGTTGTGCAGCAACGGATCGGGGTCGGTGCCTGTCTGTGCGTGCCCCGTTGAGGCAAGACCGACAAGACCGGCGAGCGCGACGAGGCCGACTGCGACCCACGATGCGGCGGTGCGCCGGGCGGCCGGTGTGGAGGTGGACATGAAAGTCATGGACATAGAGGGAGACTCTTCAGAAGCCGTTGGGCGGGCGACGGGTCGCTCAGAAGTTGACATTCAGACCGAACAGCACCTGCCGAGGCGAGCTGTACCGGGTCGGGTCGTTGAAGAACTCGGTGATGGTGTTCGCAATCTCGGGCCGCCGGGCGATGGATTCGTCGCGATAGGCGCTGTAATCCGCCGTGCCCGTGTCGCCGAAGACGTTGACCTGGTTCTGGATGTCGAGCACGTTGTAGATCTTCGTGTACAGCCCGAGCCGGATGCCGCCGACGTTGAAATCCTTGCTCGCCTGCATGTCGAGATCGAAGTTCGACGGCCTGCGTGGGTCAGTCACAGTTCCCAGATCGGTCACGGCCCGGAGCGCTGCGACGACCGAACGGGTTGGGTCGAGCCCGTACGGATAGCCGGTGCCGATCCGGCTGGTGGCGCTGATGGCGAAGCTGTTCGGGCGGCTGTACGACGCTGTCAGGTTGAGCCGGTGCTTCTGGTCCCAGTCGAGCGGCTGCAACCGCAGCGTCGGTTCGAAGATCGATCCGGCCTGGGCATTCGGATCGCTGGCGGTCCCCTCGGCGGTCGAGAACGTGTAGTTCGCGTTGAACGAGAACGAGGCGCCGAACCGCTTGGTCACATCGAAGATCACGCCCTTGACGATCCCGTAGTCGGCGTTGGCGTAGCGGACGTAGCGCTCGGTCGTCTGGAGTTCGATCCGCTCGCCGGAGGCCGAAACGAGGTCGCGGATGTCGCGGAAGAACGTCGTCAGCTCGATCCCGATGTCGTCGGTCAGTTGCTGCTGGACGCCAATCTCGCCCTGAATCGTCCGCTGCGGCTTCAGCTCCGGGTTGCCGATGGTCCCGATGATGCCCGAGCCGCCGCCGAGTTCGTACTCGGGGTTGGTGTAGAGCAGCGAGAAGTTCGGGATCTGCAAGAAGTGGCCGTAGGAGAACCACAGCTTACCGCGATCCGAGATCGGGAAGGCGATGCCCAGCCGGGGTGAGATGTTCAGCGAGGTTTTCGCGTCGCGGAACCAGTACGCCTGCCGCTGCGCCAGCGTCGTCGCGACGCGGTCGCCGTTGGCATCGACGACGAACGACCCGTCGGCGTTGCGCTGGTAGCGGTTGACGTCCTTTCGCGGCGCGGTCACGGTCGGGTCCTGCGGATCGACCGGCACCTGTGCGTTGGGGTTAAAGTAATCGACCCGCAGACCGATGTTGACGATAAAGTTCTCGTACTCGACCTTGTCCTGCAGGTACGCACTCAGCTCAATCGGCTTGACGCTGAGCGCGTTGTTTTCCTGCGTGGTCGCGTCCGGGATGACACCGTAGTAGCGCCCGTTGCTGTCGTAGCCGTTGTTGAACAGGATCGAGTCGCGAGCCGAGCGCGACACGTTCGGCAACTGATTGATCTGGTCGAAGGTCGGGTCGCTGATATAGATGTACTGGCTCTGCAGGTCGTGCCGCCGCGCCTCCAAGCCGAACTTGACGAGGTTGCGGTTGTTGAGCTGGCTGGTCAGGTCGAGCTTGCCGGTGACCGTCGTCGTCGTCCGGTCGAACCGGCCGTTGTCGGTACCCGCGACGAGGAAGCCGTACTCCGGGCCACCGTACACGGTCGGCACGCCGTTGACGTTGAAGATCTGATTCACCAGCGCCCGGTCGGAGGAAGCGGCCTGCAGCGAGCCGGACTGGTAGCGCGGGTCGGTCGGGCTCTCGAAGGCGTAGTTCTTCTCGTGGTTGCGGAACCGGGTCAGGTTCAGCGTGTAGAAGGTCGAGCCTGAGCCGAGGACGTGGTTGAGGTTGAGGATGTTCGTCAAGGCGTCCGAGTAGTTCGTCGTCCGACCGTCGGGGTTGTACTTGTAGGCCTGGCTGTAGTTCTGCCCCTCGTCCTGGTCGTAGAGCGTGTTGAACGCCGCGCGGAAGCCGGGGAACAGCTGCGAGCTGAGCTTGAGCTGACCGGAGTACTTCGTGTACGGGTTCATCGCGACCGCCGCACCGTCGCCTTTCGGCGCGAGCAGTTGCGGCGGCTTGGTCGAGGTCGTCGGCAGCGTGTTGCGCGGGTTGTTCGGCAAGAGCAGGTTGTCCGGCGTGAACAGCCGCTGACCGAAGAGATACCCCTCGTTGTGGTAGTAGCGCGCGTTGCCGAAGAAGTACAAGTGGTTCGACACCACCGGACCGCTCAGCGAGGCGGTCACGTTGCGCACCGCCGCCGGGTTGATGCTCTCGATGTTGTAGAAGCGGCTCTTGTTGGTCGAGACGTAGTCGCCCGCGTAGGTCGAGATCGAGCCGGTGAACTTGTTGTCGCCGTCTTTGGTGATGATGTTGACGATCCCGCTCATCGCCTGCCCATACTCGGCGTTGAAGGCGCCCGTAATGATCTGCAACTCCGAGATCGCGTTCGGCTCGACCGTCGTCACCTGCGAGCCGTTATAGACGTCTGTGACGGGCACGCCGTCCACCCAGTAGCCGACCTCGCCCGAGCGACCGCCGCGAAAGTGGTCGCCCTGAACACCGGCCGTCTGGTTGATGATCGTCCCGATATTCTCGGCCGGGACGGCGGCGATCTGGTCCTCGGTGATTGAGGTCTGGCTGGCTGTCACGTCGCGCTGGACGAGCGGCGCCCGGTCGGCGGTCACCTCGACGGTGTTCATCTCGATGGGCTGCGAGCCGAGTCGGAAGTTGACCGTGGCGGTCTGATCGACCGAGACGCGGATGCCTTCTTTGGTCTGCGGGTCGAACCCGATGGCCGAGACGCGGACCGCGTGCAGCCCCGGCACAACGCTGAGGATGTTGTAGTAGCCATCCAAGTCGGTGGCCGCGCCCTGCGTCGTGCCGACGATGACGACGTTGACAAACGGAACGCCGGCGCCGGTGTCGTCAGTCACCCGTCCGGCGATCTTGCCCGTCGTCCCGGCCCAAGCCGAGGCGACCGCAACCAGCGTCAGGGCAACCGCAACGGCGAGGAGAGCCAGTCGGCGGAGAGGGAGAAAACGTGGACGCATGAGGAGAGCCCGTCTATGCTTGAGAGAGTAGCGTCGTGAGCGTCAGTCGGTTGCAGGTCAGGCGCGAGGCAGGGCGGCAGCGATGGCGGCCGGGACACCGCGCTCCGGCTGTCGGGCGGCGCCGCACGTTTCCCGAACGACGAGCGTCGGCGAGAAGCTCATGTGCAGCGGCGAGGTCTCCGGTTTGGTCAGCCGCTCAACGATCCGCTCGACGGCCAGCATCCCCATTCGGTACATCGGCTGACGCATCGTCGAGAGACCGAGATGTCTTGCCAGTTCAATGTCATCGAAGCCAATCACGGCCATATCGTCCGGCGCGCGGAGGCCGGCATCGCGCAATGCATTGAGCGCGCCAATCGCCTGCACGTCGCTGCTGACGAACACCGCCGTGGGTCGCTCATCGACCGACATCGCGAGAAACCCCTGCATCGCATCGTATCCGGCCTCGCGGCTGAACCCGTCCTGCTTGGTGATGCGGCTAATCTTCAGGTGATCGGGGTTGAATTTTAACCCGTTGTCGAGCATCGCCTGGCGAAAACCGGCCAGTCGCTCCCGCGCCGGAAGGCTTTCCAACTGCGCGTCGATCATCCCGAGCCGGGTGTGCCCCTGACGGATCAGATGCTCGGTCGCGGCGTAGGCGCCTTCGGTGTTCTCGACCGTGATCGAGTCGAACGCCTCGTGGTGCGCATCGACCAAGACGACCGGTAGCTTGAGCTGTTGGAACTTCTCGGCATACGATTCCGGCAACTGCATCGAGCAGTAGAGCACGCCGTCCACTCGACCGCGCTGCGTCGCCCGGCGCAGGTAGGCATCGACCTGATCGGGCTGGTTGACGCCGTGCAGCATCAGGTCGTAGCCCAGCTCTGTCACCTTGTCCTGCACACCCTGCAACACCTCGACGAAGAAGTAGTTGGTAAAGAAGGGCATGATGACCGAGAGCGTGTTCGTCCGCTTCCGGGCCAACCCCTGTGCGTAGGCGTGCGGCTGATAGTTCAACCGTCGGGCGACCGAGAGCACCCGGTGCTTCGTGTCGTCTGACACGTTCGGGTGGTTGTTC
>JBBSVG010000327.1:0-4355 GCA_038233775.1 Bacteroidota bacterium
AGATCGACCTCGCCAGCCTCCATTATCGGCAGATCGTCGATCTCGAACTCAGCGAGCAGCTTGTTGTCCTTCGCCAGCGGCTCCTCGCCCTGATAAACGGCGATCCGCACGACGGGTTGATCGTCCGAGACCGTGCTGTACGATTCCATGTTCGAGCAGGGAACGGTCTTGTTCTTCTCAAGAATGACCGACATCGCGCCGGGCACGACACCATATCGGCCCGACACGATGGCCTCGATCCCGAGCGAGTGGGCGCAGATGTCGGTGAATGTGATCCCAAGCCCGGTTTGCGTCTTCAATCCGGCCTGAACCGCCGCGCCGAGGGCAACCGCTTCGTCGGGGTTGACCTCCGTCGGCCACAGCTTGCCGAAGATGGAGCGGATCAGCTCCTTTACCGCCGGAATCCGGGTCGAGCCGCCGACGAGCAGCACCTTGTCGATCCCCGCCGGGGTCAGCTTCGCCGCCGCGAGCGCCTTCATCACCGGCGCGCGGCACCGCTCGACGAGCGACTGGGTGAGCCGGTCGAACTCCGCCCGACTCAGCGTCTCCTCCAGTCCGACCGGCGTTCCGCCCGCGCCTATCGCCAGAAACGGCAGGCTGATCGACGTGCTCATCGTCCCGGAGAGTTCTTTTTTGGCCGTCTCGGCGGCGTCCTTGAGTCGGCCGCTTACTTTCGGATCGGCGCTCGCCCGCAGGTCGATTCCCGCGCTCTGCTTGAACCGGTCGATCAGCCAGCCGACGATGGCGTCGTCGAAATCCTTTCCGCCGAGCGCCACATCACCGGCCGTCGTTCGCGCCTCGAGCACGCCGCTGAACATATCGAGCAAGGTCACGTCGAGCGTCCCGCCGCCGAGATCGAACACGAGCACCGTTTCTTCAGCATCGACGTGATCGAGCCCGTAGGCCAGCGCCGCCGCCGTCGGCTCGTTGATCATCCGCTCGACCCGAAATCCGGCCAGCTCGCCCGCGTCTTTCGTCGCCTGACGCTGGGCGTCGGTGAAATTGGCCGGGACCGTGACGACGGCCTCGGAGATCGGCTGCTGCAGATGATCTTCGGCGATCTGTTTCAGGTAGCGGAGCAGGTGCGCGGCGATCTCCTGCGGCCGGAGGTGCTGATCGGCGATGGTGAACATCGTGGGGCTGCCCATCGCCCGCTTCGCCTCGGCCACGACGCGATCCGGAAAGGAGAGCAGCATCCGCTTGGCCGGCGTGCCGATGAGCACCTCGCCTGTGGGCGCCAGCGCGACGACCGACGGGATGATCGGCGAACCGGTGTTCGGGTCGGGAATCAGCACCGGTTTGCCGTTTTTCAGATAGCCGATCTCTGAAGTCGAGGTGCCGAGGTCGATCCCGACGACGATGGGGGTCGTTGCCATGAAGTTGCTCCAAAAAATGGGAATGGGGAATCAAGCGACCGTGACGACGTGGGCCGGTCGCAGCAACCGCTCGCCGCTGACATAGCCGCGACGAACGACCTCGACGATCACGCCCCGCTCGCGGCTCGAATCGGGTCGGGTGGCGACGGCGTCGTGCAGATGCGGGTTCTGCGGCAGACCGAGCGCCGGGACTTCGCGCAACCCGGCCGCGTCGAGCAGCGCCGTCGCCTTGACGAGTTGCCGCTCGATCTGGTCGATCCACGGTCGATCATCGACCTGACGAGCGAAGCTCAGCGCGTCGTCGAGCAGATCGACCGCCCGAATCGCCGCTTTGGCAAGCGCCTCGCTCTGTTGCTCGGCCGCGACGGCTCGGGCTTCGAGGCGGGTTTGCTCGGTCCGACCGGCGTCGAGCAGTTCGCGCACGCCGTCGGTCATCTGATCGAGGGTCTGCCCCATCCGCACCTGTTGCCGACCGAGCTTGCGCAGATCGTCTGGGGCGCTCATGGGCGCAGCATCGCGCTCCGGTTGGGGAGAACGGGTCAGGTGCTTCAGTTCGGCCAACAGGTCGAGCGGCACGGGGGGGAACCTCCCTGGGGGGTGGAAGGACACAGGCAACCGACCCGAACACCGGCTCGGGCGGTTGGCGACGGGAATCGTCAGCGGGAAATCGGTGGCAGGCGGCTCGGGTGGACGACGAGGGGTTGAGAGATGAAACGCTTGGCTCGGGCCAACGCCGCCTATCCACCACCGTACCAAATGGCGGAACCGCACAGGGTTCCGCCAAAACCGGTCTGTTGCCTCGAACAATGGTGAATTTCGTAAACTTCGGTCCGCTGCAAGCGCCGCTGAACGGGCCGATTTTGCCCAAAGCGCAACATCGGGTTCACAGCGCCGAGGCGACGACGCGGGCGCGGAGCACGACCTCGCCGGGCGCACCGAGGGTCGCGTCGGCGCCCCAGCGCAGCCCACGAGAGCGGAGTTTGACGACCTGCATCGCCGCGCCGGACGCGCCGGGCTCGAAGGCGATGATGTCGGCCACGGCCGGGTCCACCGGTTCGCCGGGCGTCGGCGCGATCAGCTCCAATCGACACGAGACGGCGAGGGCGGTCCAAGCGTCGCCGCGCTGCATCGCCCCGGCGCCGGTGTCGTCATGGCGGCGGAGCAACGGCGCCACCCGGTCGCGACCGATCCGCTCCAGCTCGAGCCCGAACGTGCCGACCGGATCGGCTGCCGCTCGTCGGGCCTGAACGAGCGCGTCGGCCAGCGCCTCGAACACGTCCGCGTCTTCCGCATCGGCGGCCAGATCGATGGCCGGGCGCAGCCGGATGCGGCCAGCGGCCAACTCGGCGTGTGTCTCGACGAGATCGCTGCGCAACCGGTTCAGCGCCGCCGTCGTCTCGCCGTCCTGCTCGATGCTCTTCACTTGAGCCAGCGCCGCCTCGACCCGTTGCAGCAGCGGGTGGAGCGCCTCGGGCTCGACCTTCGCCCGCGCCTCGATCAACCCGAGCGCGTGCTCTTCGAGCTGATCGGTCAGGTCCGGCCGCTCGCGCAGGGCGGCGAGCAAGAGCGCCGTCGCCACCGACCGGTCGCGCCGGTCCACCGGTTCGGCACGGCGCCGGTCATTCCGCTCGGCATAAGCCGTTTGGGCGTAGCTGTCGATCTGCGCCGTCAGCCCGTTCAACTCGGCGCGAAGCGACTCGCGCTGGGCCACGTCGGTCTGTCGCGCGTCTTGGACGAACTGGGCAAACGCGTCCGGCAGCGCCGATTGGGCCTCGGCGTCGGCCTGCCGCTGCTGCTCGTGCTCGGCCACTTGCTGCTGCACCCGAGCCAACTCGGCGGCCATCTGCTCGATTCGGGCCTCGCTCTCCCGGCTCGCCGTCGGTGGTGCCGCCGGTGGTGCCGCCGGTGGCGCTGTCGATGACGATGCGCCAGCTGGCGGCGGCATTGGGAAGCCCGGCTCCGGCGGCGAGCTAAAATCGGCCATGCCAGCCATCTTTGACGGGTCGAACTCGGCGAAATGGCCCGACCTTGAGCGCCGCTCGGCGACAGGTTCAGCCGGTGCCGGACGATCCTCGGCAGAGCGAGCCGCCATCTCGGCCGAGTGGACCGCCATCTCGGCTTTGTCGAGACCCGTCACCGGCATCCGTCGGGCGCGGACGAGCAAGATGATCACGACGACGACGGCCAGCAGCGCCAGCGCCAGCGCGACCCACAGCAACTTCCCGGTTCGGCTGACCGGACCGCGCACCAGCGGCGGCCGCCAGCCCGGCGCCGGGGTCGGTTCGAGTGCGCTCACCAGCATCAGGTTCCGCAACCCGTCCTGCAACGTCTCCGACTCGAGCGCACGACGCAGCGACGCGAGCAGGGCTGGCCGTTGCTTGCCGTAGAACGCGCCGTCGGTGGCGACGCCCGGCAGCGAATCGACCTGCGCTTGGGCCGGTTTCCCGCGACCATACAGAAACGCCCCCAGCGCGGCGGCGCGCTCGTCGCTGAACCGTTCGGGCGTCAACAGCGGGTTGACCCGGACAACGCGAAGCTGACCGACGCTGCCGCTCCAGCCGTCGCCCGTGTCGAAATGCGACCACAGTCGCCCCCACGTTTCGGCCGTCCAGACCGGCGAATCGGGCTGACCGATCTCCGCCCGCAGCGCCGAATCGCCAGCCGCCGCGATCAGTGCCGACCGAACGGCCAATTGGGCGCTCGTCTCGCCAGCGACGGGATCGAGCCGGAGCCGAGCGGGTCCGCCGATGTTGCTCAACACGACGGCCGTCGGCGCGCCGTCGTCGGGCCGGACGGCGATGAAGTAGCGGTCGGCGCCCCGCTCGGGATAGCCGTAGAGGTACGCAGTGGCCGGTTTGTCCTGCGCCGGCGCGCGACCGGGCACAAGCGTCCCGACGAGCAGCAGGCCGAGCAGCAGCCGATGAACAATCGACATAGAAACCCCGAGAATGGATAGAGCCTTCTGGATGGGCGGCGACG
>JBBSVG010000328.1:0-4351 GCA_038233775.1 Bacteroidota bacterium
GCCGATGGCGGGACGCTGTTTTTGGACGAGATCGGCGAGATCCCGCCGCACATCCAAGTCAAGCTCTTGCGCGCGCTGGAGCAGAAAGAGATCGTCCCGGTCGGCAGTTCGCTGCCCGAGAAGGTCGATACCCGGATCGTTGCCGCGACGAACCGCGATCTGGCCGCCGATGTCGAGGCCGGGACGTTCCGCAAGGATCTGTACTACCGGCTCAACGTCGTCAACATCCACCTGCCGTCATTGCGCGAGCGGCCCGACGACATCCCGCTGCTGGTGCAGCATTTTCTGAACAAATACAGCTCGCAGATGCGGAAGCCGATTCGCGGCGTCGATAACGAGGCGATGAAGCGGCTCATCAACCACCGGTGGAAAGGCGAGGTCCGTGAGCTCGAGAACACCATCGAGCGCGGCCTCATCTTCGCCAACGGCGACACGCTGACGATTGACGATCTGCCCGCCCTCTCGGCAGCCGCACCCGGCGCCGATGGAACCGTCGGCTTCGACGATCTCGACGATCTGCGCGAGGCCGTCGAGCGGTTCGAGCGGCAGTTCATCCAGCGGCAGTTGAAGAAACACGACCAGCACCGGGGCCGGACGGCCGGCGCGCTCGGCATCTCGGAAGCGTCGCTCTACCGCAAGTTGAAAGACCTCGCCATCACCGAATCGGTCTGAACCGGGCCGATCTGCCGGTCGCGCCGCACCGATTCAGCCCCGCAGGTCGTATCTTTGGGGCTGCGTTGACCTCGGGCCGCGTGATCGGCCCCATCGCCCGCCCCCTCCCCGCGCGCCCGCCGGGCCGTTTTCCCGCAAGCCGGAGCATCTATGGCCAGACAGCTCAAGATTCTGTTCGTCGCGAGCGAAGTTGTCCCCTTTGCCAAAACCGGTGGCCTGGCCGATGTGGCCGGCGCCCTACCGCAAACGCTGAAGGAGTTGGGCCACGAGGTCCGGGTGATGATGCCCAAGTACGGTGTCATCTCCGACCGAAAGTTCAAGTTGCACGACGTGATCCGGTTGAAGGACATCCCGGTCCCGGTTGGCAGCGAGACGAAGATGGCCTCGGTCAAGGTCGGCCAGATCGCCGAGAGCCGGGTGCAGGTGTACTTTCTCGACAACAAGGCGTACTTCGGCGGCGAGGGGCTCTACGGCAACGCGACCACCGGCCAAGACTACCCCAACAACGACGAGCGGTTCATCTTCTTCTGTCGCGGCGTGCTCGAGACGCTGAAGCGGTTGGGCTGGCAGCCGGACGTGATTCATCTGAACGACTGGCAGACGGCGCTGGTCGCGACGTACCTGCGGACGATTTACCGCGACGACCCGTTCTTCGCCAACATCCGCCTCCTCTATACGATCCACAACCTCGCCTACCAGGGCGTCTTCCCGGCCGAGTCGTTCGCCAAGACGAACCTGCCGCCCCAAGCGTACGCGACCGAAGGGCTTGAGTTCTACGGCAAGCTGAACTTCATGAAGGCCGGTCTGCTCCACGCCGACGCCCTCTCGACCGTCAGCCGGACCTACGCCAAAGAGATCCAGACGGCTGAAGCGGGCGCCGGACTGGAAGGCGTGCTCGCCGCCCGCTCGGCCGACCTGCACGGGATCGTCAACGGGATCGACTACACGATCTGGAATCCGGCCAAAGACAAGCTGATCGCCGCGACCTACACCGCCGAAAATCTGGCTGGCAAGGCCGAGTGCAAAGCGGCGCTGCAAGGCCGAATGGGGCTGCCGGTCGAGCCCACCCTCCCGCTCGTCGGCATGGTCAGCCGGTTGACCGAGGGCAAGGGGTTTGATCTGATCGTCGCTGGGATGGAGCGGTTGCTGGGGTTGGGCGTCCAGGTCGCGCTGTTAGGCGCCGGGTCGCCGGAGTTGCAATCGGCGTTGAAAGCGCTCGCGGCCAAGCACTCGACCCAGTTCCGACCCATCTTCGGCTACGACAACGATCTGGCCCATCAGATCCAAGCCGGGGCCGATCTGTTCCTCATGCCGAGCCACTACGAGCCGTGCGGGCTGAACCAACTCTACTCGCTCCGCTACGGAACGATCCCGGTTGTCCGGGCCACCGGTGGACTGGTCGATACGGTCCAAGACGTGAGCCAGCCCGACGGCGACGGGTTCGCCTTCAAGCCGTACACGGTCGATGCGATGGTCGAGGCCGTCAGCCGCGCCGTCGAGATGTACCGCGACGAGCCGGAGCAGTGGGCCGAGACGATGAAGCGCGGCATGGCTCGCGACTACTCATGGCTCGCCAGCGCCGGGAAATACGTCGAGTTGTACGAGCACATTCTGTCGGCCCCGCCCCGGCCGTCCTGACGGCCCGATCCCCCGGCCCGTGTCCCCGCTCCGCCCCGCCCTGTTCGTCGACCGCGACGGCACCGTCATCGTCGAGAAGCATTATTTGGCCGATCCCGACGGCGTCGAGTTGCTCGCCGGGGCGGCCGGGGCGCTTGCCGAAGCGGCGGCGCTTGGTTTCGCCGTCGTCATCGTCTCGAACCAGTCGGGCGTCGGTCGCGGCCGGATGACGGAAGCCGATGTTCAGGCCGTCAACCACCGCACGCTTGGTCTGATCGAAGCGGCCGGTGGCCCGTTGGTCGCAGGCGTTTATTACTGTCCCCACGCGCCCGACGACGAGTGCCGCTGCCGCAAACCGGCGCCGGGGATGCTGCTCGACGCGGCCCGCGACCTCGTGCTCGACCTTGCCAGTTCCTACATGATCGGCGACAAAGCCGACGACATCGGCGCCGGGCAACGGGCCGGGGTGCGCGGCACGATTCTGGTCCAGACCGGCCACGGCCTCGCCCAGACGGCCACCGCCCAACAGCTTTCGCCGTCGGCCATCGTCGCCGATCTCGCGGCAGCGCTCCGTTGGATTCGGGCCGACCGACGGCATCTCCCCGCACACCCAGATCTTCTGTTGTGATCCCTGTTTCTTTGGCCCGACGCACCCGCGAGCGATCTGCTCGGGTGGCCGGGCGCCGACTCGTGGCCGCGCTCGGCCTCGCGCTCTCTCCCCTTGCCCTCGCAGCCTGCGACGTGGCGTCCACCTCGTTCAACACCGAGCCCGGTCCAATCGCCGGTGCGACGACGTTCGCATCGACGAAGGTCGAGAGCCGCAGCGCCTCCGATCCGCTCACGCCGGGGCTGTATCTGACCGGCGGCGTCGATGATGCGTTGGGTCGCTCGACGGCTGCGACGCTGCTCTCGTTCGGCGCGATCACCGCCCCGACCGCCGGCCAAACGCTCGCCACCGTCCGGCTGCTCTTGCAGGGCGAGACGTTGCAGGGCGACACGACCTCGGCCCCGATGACGGTCGATGTGTACCGCATCGCTCGGTTCACCCGCTACCGCGACACGACCCAAGTCTCGCCGTATCTGGCCGACACGACCTTTACGGTCGCGCCGCTGCTCCAGGGCGAACCGCTCGGCTCGTTCACCTTGCGACCGATCATGCGGAAAACGTCGGCCGACGCGAGCGACACCGTGCGCGTCACCCTGACCGATCCCGCCGGGCTGCTGACGACCGCCGCTGCTGGCGCCGTCCGGCTGGCGTTGGTGCCCCGAGGCACGACCCAGTTCGTCGATGTGCTCGCTTCGCCGAGGATCGAGTTCGGCTTCACCACCACGACCGGAACCAGCGAGACGATCACTTCGTCGGCCCAATCGGATTCAAGCGGGTCGCACGTCCAAACGAACTTCAACCCGACCGGTGGCGCGGCGCTCGTTACCCAGGGCGCGGTTCACCGGGCCGCGATCCGGTTCGACCAGCCGATTCTCAGCACGCCGATGATCGTCGAGCGGGCAATGCTGGAGTTCACCGTCGATCAGGTCCGCGCCGCGACCGGGTTGCCACTCCGGGTGCATGTGATGTCCGCCGTGCAGAACAAGGCCGGGCGCACGCTGGACTCGCTTCGCTCCAGCAGCACCGGCCTCACGCCGTCGGTCGCCATCACGCCATCGCTGGTCAGCGCGACCCCCGCCTTCGCCACCGGCGGCCGGTATCGGGTCGATGTGACCGGTATTGTCCAGTCGTGGGTCCGGCCGCAACTACTCGCTCGCCAAACGAACCACGGCTTCATCATCCAAGCGATCCTCGACGGGCAGAGCATCCGGCAGTACACCGCGACGAACGAGTCGCTCAGCGGCTTCACCATTCGCGACCCGCAACTCATCCTGACCTCGCTCACCCCGGCGCAAGTCGATAGCACCCTCGGAGGTCGCCCATGACCCGTTCTTCTCTGATCGGCGCGGTCGGATTGGTGGCGCTGCTGGCGCCAGCGGTGGCTCAGGCGCAGTTCACCGGCTCGCTGTATAGCCGCCAGGGCGTCGGCGAGCGGGTCAGCCCGTTCAGCGATCA
>JBBSVG010000329.1:0-4348 GCA_038233775.1 Bacteroidota bacterium
CGCTTGCGACGGCCAAATGCGGCCCGCGCAGCGCGGTAATCAAGACCTCGCCTGCGGTCCGTTCGCCGCGACCGAGGTAGGTACCGTCTGCTGAGAACAAGCTGTCGCCCGGCGCATAGACCGGCAAGCGTTCGCCGACCGCCACATGATCGGCCGAGCCGAGCGAGCAAAACACCGCGTCCGGTCCGGCCACCTGAACGATCCGGCCTTCGATCACCTGAATCTCGTCGCCGGCCGGCGCTGCGATTGGAACCGCTTTCACGGTCGCGGCTGAATCAGCCATTGCGACCGCTTCGGAACGGCCGATAAGCGGCAAGACCTGGGCCAGCCACCGGTCGCGCAACCGCTCCAGTACCTCGCCGACCGGCAGTTTCTCGAACGCGTCTCCGCCGAATGGAAGCGATTCCAGATCGTCGTAGGTTTGGCTGGCGCCGGAGGGGCGACCGAGCAGCGTCAGCCGGGCGGCGACATCGGTGCTGGCGGCGCGGACGCTCTCGGTGTGCGTCGCGTTCGGATGCTCCAGATCGGTCAGCGTGTAGCGCAGTTCGACCGTCGCGCCGTAGGCCTGCAACCCGGCGATGCCCGGCGAGCCCAACTGCGACCGTTCGAGCCGAAACGTCGTGACCTCGCCCGTCACCAGATAACGGACGCCGAGCGCGCTGACCAGTTCGGCGTCGGGCCGACCAGCAGTGCGCGGATCGGCCAGCCGACGGTCGCGCACGAACGAAGCAGCGGTCGCGGCCGAGATCACGTCGAGTCCCGGCTGACTGCTGCGAAGCTGACCGGCCAGATAGTCGGGCAGCGCCGTTTCGAGCCGCCAATGGCCTCGGTAGCCCGAACCGTCATCGAACGGCAGGAATGCGACTTGCGCGGCAACCGACCGGCCGATGAGCAGCACCAGGCCGAGCACAAACGAGCGAACAAACGGCATCGGCGCGGGGTCTCAAAAGAGTGTGGAAGCGGCTCCTGACGGCAAATCGGGCGCCACCCGGCGGAACCAGCGGCGAAAGCGAGGCGTTTGTCTGGTGAACCGAATGCGCTCGGGCGGAGCGGATTCGGGACGAATCATCGCAATCAGACACCTTTGGGGGATATTCAGATGGACAACCAGAAGCAGCACACGCTCGCCACCTACGTCGGCGACATGCACGCGTTCGAGACACACCTGCTGGCCGCGTTCGAGCAGCAGCAGTCGCTGGCTGAGGGTCACCCGGAGGCGAAGCGCGTCGTCCAGCAGTTGGTCGATACGAGCCGTCGGCACATGGACCAGTTGGCGAAGCACGTCGAGACGTTCGGGCAGCCGACCGAAAGCGTGACCGACAAGATCAAGGCCGCCGGCGCGGGCGCGCTCGGTGTCGTCGCCGGGTTGATCGACGCGATCCGGCCGCAGTCGCTGTCGAAGGCTCTGCGCGATTCGTACACCGCGACGAACCACGCGATCATCTCGTACATCATGTTGCAGACGGCAGCGACCGCGCTGGACGACCAGCAGACGGCTTCCGTCGCCGGTCAGTTCCTCGCCGACGTGTCGAAGAACGCGCAGGCGATTGCCAGCGTGATGCCGTCGCTCGTCATCCACGACTTGAAGGATGATGTCTCGCTCTCCGTCACCGACGGCGCGGCCGACCGGGTGACGAACAACTCCAGCCTCAGCTACCTCTATGGGGGCAACGGCAGCTCCGGCAGCGCGCTGTCCGGCTCGCCGATGGGCACGACGACCAGCAGCGGCTACTGAGCCGTCCCAGTTGGTCGCAGCAGAAGGGCCGATCTCCTGGGGAGGTCGGCCCTTTTAGCTGTCAGCGATCAGCTCCCGGCAAGAAACGACGACGGAATAGGTCGGCGGTGGCTCCGTTCATGGATTCTTCGGCAGCGGTCTGCTACCGCCTAAGCTCACCACGAACGGAGCAACTGTCGCGGCCGTCTAAAGTGCATGACGTTTGCCGGACGGCCAAGCGACAACAGGGAGCAAGCGGATGAACAGCAGGCGGCAAATGATAGTGATAGTGATGCTCGGCGGCTGGCTGACGGCGGTTCCGGTCGGCGCAACCGCCCTCGGCGGCGACCGACCGGCGGCGGTTGCGGCCATCGTTTCGTCTGCTGAACTCGAGGCGCGGTTGACCGACCGGGTGGCCGAGGGACGGTTCGGGCCGACGTTCTTCACGCTCGCCCGACAGTACCGCGACGGACTCGCCTCGACCGACAACGGCGTCAAGCGGCTCCAGTCGTTCTGGACGGCGCGGGCGAAAACCCACGGCGCGCAGCCGGAGGTGCTGACCGAGGTCGGTATGGCGCTCGTCTATGGCATCCCGCGCACCTGGCTGCCGACGCGCAAGCTCGGTCTCGCGCACGAGGCGGAGGGCTACTTCAACCGGGCGCTGGCCGCCGATCCGAACAACTGGTACGCCCGCTTCACCCGAGCGATGTTTTATCTGAAAGTGCCCAAGTGGGCAGGCAAGCTGCCGCTCGCGCTGCGGGATTTCGACGCGGCCGTCGCGCTGCAACGGGCGTCCGCGCCGGTTGAACCGTATGCGTTCGGTTATCTTTACGCTGGCGACGCCTATCAGGCCGCCGATCAGCCCGATCACGCCCGGTTGCTGTGGCAGGAAGGCGCCCGACTGTTCCCGACCCAGCCCGATCTCCGCGCCCGGTTGGCCGATCAGCAGGCCCGCTGACCGGCCCGTTTCCCCCTCCTCGACCGCCGCCGATGTCGCCTCGACTTGCCGCTCTCGCCTGTGTGATCCTCGCCGGTTGCGCCAACGTCGGCGGCTCGCCGGAGGGCGGACCGCGAGACATGACGCCGCCGGTCGTCGTTCATCCGATGCCCGACAGCGGCGCAACCAACGTCCGCAGCCGAACGGTCGGCCTCTCGTTCACCGAACCGATGGACCGCCGCTCGGTCGAATCGTCACTGCTGATCTCGCCGCCAACCGATGGGCCGCTCACCTTCCGTTGGCACGGCTACGACGAGGTCACGATCACGCTGCCCGGCGAGTTGCTGGCGGAGCGGACCTACCGCGTCACGCTCGGCACCGGCGCGAAGGATCTGCGCGAGGGAAACCGACTCGTCAGGCCGTACACGCTGGCCTTCTCGACCGGCGAGACGCTCGATCTCGGGCTGCTCTCCGGCGTCGTTCGGGAGGCGACCGGCCTGCCCGTCGCCGGTGCGTGGTTGCTCGCTTATCGAACGGACGGGCTGCGGGCCGACACGCTCAATCCGGCGACCGCTCGGGCCGACTATCTCGACCAGACCGGACCCGACGGGCGGTTCACCCTCGCCAACCTCGCGCCCGGCACGTATCGGCTGATGGCGGTTCAGAGCACGGGCGCGGGCACCAGCGGACCGCCGCGCCCCGAGTTGGCCCGCGACCGGCTCGCGCTCCCGCTCTCCGGCGATGTCACGCTCGCTCGCGCCGGCCAGCGGACCGGCCTGACGCTCGTCTTGCCCCGCGCCCCGGCCGACACGCTCGGGCCGCGTTTGCTCGTCGCCGAACCGCTCGACCGCGAGACGGTTCGACTTGGCTTCGACGGCCCGTTCGATCCGGCTGACTCGCTTCGGGTCGATCTTGCGCTGACCGACACGCTGACGGGTGCGGCGCTGACTGCGGTCAGCGGGCTCTACCGCCGGTCGGACCGGCCGACTTCGCTCTACCTCCGCACCGCGCCGCAGACCGCCGACGCGCCGTATCGGATGACGATCACCGGTCCGCTCCGCGACGCCGCCGGCAACCCGAGCGCGGGTCCGCTTTCAGCCACGTTCATCGGCTCGGCGGCGGCCGACACATCGCGCCCGAGATTACTGACGGCAACGCCCGCCTCCGGCAGCACGACCGCCCGGTCCGACGGCGAGATTCGGCTCCGATTCAGCGAACCGCTCGATACAGCCCGGCTCGTCGGTCACGTCACGCTGACGGATTCGGCCCGCACCCGGATCGCCGGTCGGCTCAGCTTCCCGACGCCCGTCGAGCTTCGCTTCCAGCCGACCGCGCCGCTCGTCGCCGAGGTGCCGCACACGGTTCAGATTGATTCGCTCGCGCTGGCCGATCTGGCCGGCAACCCAGCCCGTCACCCGCTCCGAATCACGTTCACGCCGCGAGGCGAGCGGCGGCTGGGCCGGATCGACGGACGGATCGAGGCCGACAGCGGCGCGGCGCGCGGACCGTATCTGCTGATCGTCCGGCCACTTGCGGCGGCAGGCGATTCGGTCGCGTTGCGGCTTCCCGGTCCCGGCCCGTTCACCGTCGATGCGCTTGGTGAAGGATCGTATCAACTCCAAGCCGTCGCCTTGCCCGACGCGCTTGCGACCCGTCCGCTCGATCCAGCCGGTCGCCTGCCGCTGACCGCCGCCGAG
>JBBSVG010000330.1:0-4348 GCA_038233775.1 Bacteroidota bacterium
AGCCTGAAAACGAGGATTGGATAAGTCGCCAAGAGATCTCAAAACGGCGTTTTCAGACTCATTTTGGCACTTTTTCATTTCAACTGCGTAACTCCTATCTCTGCTGGAGCCGGGATATGGGTCTCGGCTGATCTTGCTGGAGTTGCCGGGTCTTGACCATCTGAAGCTGCATGTCCTTGCGCTCGGAGATCTGGTTGCGATGAAAGCAGCGGCTCTGAGGGAGCAAGACGTCGATGATCTGATGTATCTCGTTCCCAGGATGACCGACCATGATCGAGCTGTGGTCTTAAGCACGATGCGACACTTGAAGACCGTTGATGACAAACGGGTTGGACAGTGGCAAGAGAATCTGGTCGATTTCGTCAGTGAGCAAGGGTGCTATGAACTCGCTGACAAGCCTGTTTGCCGAATGGAGCGAGCATGGAGCCTTTGTGACGATTGCGGAACCTCACGCAATTGTCAGCCGCTCTGTGAACGCTCTGCTTGCTGAATCGACTTCCGTGCTACGCGATGACGTGCGACTCTTCACGGTGGTACTCGATTGGTTGCGAGATTATGCCGATGATCTCGATGTGGAATCGCTCTTGGCCCACACCGCGTCCACTGGCGTTTTCGCTTCGCTGGGTGTGCTGGCCGACGTCGCTCGGCACCAGAACGGGTCGCATGTGGATGCGACGCTGGATCGGATCGTCGATGCCTGTCGGGAGCGGACACACGAGCACGCGGTCGAGCCATTTTTCCACGTGAACACCCGCCATCCCTACATGCTGAAGCGCCTCCAGCGCGAGCCTGATCCCATTTTTCTACGCTGGGGCTATCTCGCCGCTGCGCCAATCAACCTGCGGGACAAGGTCGGCCCGAGGTCCGGTCGGCAGATCACCGAATCATCGGGCCGGTCTCTATCTTGAGTCGAGACGACGGCGACACAGATCGGCGGAGGACGCTATGGACACGGCGAGATTGTTTCAAGACGGACGGAGTCAGGCAGTTCGACTGCCCAAGTCGTATCGCTTCGAGGGGCAACAGGTCTATATCAAGCGGATCGGTCGTGCGGTGGTGCTGTTGCCCTACGACGCGCCGTGGCAAAGCCTCGTCGAGAGTCTCGATCAATTCTCCGACGATTTTCTCGCCGAACGCCATCACCCCGATCAACAGGTGAGAGCGGGTTTGATCGATTGATTGTCGCCCTGATTTGGGCCAAGAACGTTGAGTTTTGTCAGTGGTCCATGAGCGATTGAGAATTAGGTGCTCTGCGCCAGACGCGCACCGTGTCGTATCGGGGTGAAGCGAGTTGGTAAAGTGAATCGCTTCGCAGTAGCTCGAAGCAGGGCTTTTCATAGGGCAGAAGCCTGAAAACGAAGACGGATTCGACGCTGTCCGGCTTCCCGGTGGCGGTGAAGCGCCACGTCATCACCGCTCGTCGGACGGCGTCGCCGATGCCGCCAGATTCGGGTCGCGAAACCGTCGCCTGCGACACCTGCCCGTCCGGTGCGATCTGAATCGTGCAACGCACCCACTGCTCGATTCCAGACCTGTGAGCGATAGGCGGATACGATGGGAGGGTTTTGCTGATCAACTGCGGCCGATCTCGGCTTTCCTGTGCATGGACCGATGCGGCGCAGCAAAGAACGCCGATTGTGACAAGCGTGACGCGATACATGGGTTGAAATCTGGATGGGTTTGCGGACGGCGGCACGGATGAAAGATAGCACACCCGTCGGACACCGTATCTTTCCCGGATCGATTCTCTCTCGCAGACGGCTGGTTTGGGTGCTATGGATCTGACCGAGGCGCAGCGCCGGGCGGTGCGGGCGCCGGCGACGCCGCAACTGGTCATCGCCGGGCCGGGCACCGGCAAGACCCGCGTGTTGGTCGCTCGGGCCGCGTATTTGATTCGCGAGGCGCCGCAGCCGGTGCCGCCGGGCGAGGTCGTGCTGATCACCTTCACCACCCGAGCGGCGGCGCAACTGCGGCGGCGACTGTCGGCGCTGATCGGGCCGCGTGCCCAAGCGGTTCGGGCCGGGACGCTGCACCACTTCGCCCACGAGTTGCTCAGTCAGCACGGCCAGCGGCTCGGGTTGTCGCCCGATTTTCTGGTCGCCGATGCCGCCGCCCAAGAAGGGTTTTGGCAACTCTGGGCGCAGCGGAATGGCAAGAAATCGACGAAATACCGCGACCTGATGGCGCTCGTCAGCCGGGCAAAGCTCGGGTTGGCCGCGCTGCCGGACTGGCTCGAACCGGGACTCGACGCGTACACGCGGTTTCTGTCGGACCGCGACGCGCTCGACTTCGACGACCTGCTGACCCACGCCCGCGATCTGCTCCGTGACCATCCCGACGCTCGGGCCGAGGTTCAGGCCGGGATCGGCGCGCTGCTCGTTGACGAATTTCAGGACACAGATCCGGTTCAGTACGACACAATCCGACTCGCGCTCGATCCCGCCCGACCAGCGCTGACCTGCGTCGCCGACGACGACCAATCGATCTATGGCTTTCGCGGCGCGGTCCCGGAGCGGGTCGAGCGGTTCATGGCCGACTTCGGATGCTGCCGCGAGCGCGGCGATCTGCATGTGCTCGACCTGAATTATCGCTCGTCGCCCGCCATTTTTTCGGCCGCCGAAACCGTGCTCGGCGGGACGGCCCGACTCAAGCGAACTGGCGAAATTCGGGTCCACGACACGGACGTTGCGCCGATCCATCTGGTCCCGTGTCGCAGCCCGACCGACGAGCGGACGCTGATTCGGCTGCTGGTTGAGCAATGGCTCGGCGAGGATGTTCCGCGCCGCGAGGTGGCCGTGTTTACCCCGTGGAACAGCCTCAACGCCGACGTCGAGGCGGCGTTTCTGCGAGCGGGAATCCCATGCGAGACGAGCGGCGGGCGGCGGCTGATGGCCGTGCCGGTCGTCCGGCAACTCGTCGCGCTCTGCCATCTGCTCGCCCGGCGCCTCGACGGTCCGGTGGGTCAAGGCGAGATGGCCGCGTTCCTGCAAACCGCGCTCAGTCAGCACGTTTACGGCTTGGTCGAAGCGTGGAGCCAACATCAACACGACGAGCCGATCCCGTTTATCGACCAAGCGTTGAACGATCTCGTCACGGTCGAATCGGCCCGGCGAGCGGTCGGGTTGCCGCCCGATTCGCTGGCCGAACTCGAGGCCGTCCACGCGCTGATGGCGAACCTGATCGCCCGCGCCCGACGCGACGGCGAGACCGTCGGCGCGCTGATCGACGCCGCGCTCGGCGACCTGTCTGCGCCGCTCCAGGTGCTGACGCGGCATCTGCCCGAACTGACCGATCCGCTCGATCTCGACGCCGACGCGACCGCCCGGCTCCGTCGCTGGGTGGACGGTCCGGCCGAGGCGCGGCTGATCGTCCACGGCAGCAACCCGACCCGAGCCGCCGTCTGGGCCGAATTGATCGGGACGGCGCTCGTCGGCGGTGACGACGCACCGACGCGGGCAATCCACCCGTGGCATTTTCTGCCGCGCACCGGGACGCGACCGCTCGACGCCGACGATCTCGTGCTGACCGACGCGCCCGCCGCCTTCCGCCGCTCCGCCCGACGCGCCGGGCTGCTGCCCGAGTCCGACGGACCTGCGATCCTTGACCTCGGCTCGGGCGACGAACCAACCGACGCGCTGCCTGTCGATCCGGCCGGGCGCTATGAGAGCCCGACGCTGCGGCTGTTCAAGCTCGCCCAATCGGCGCTCGCGACCGACGCCCGGCCGCTGTACCCGAGCTACGCGATGGTCGATCTGGAGACGACCGGCGTCGATCCCCGCGCCTGTCGGCCGGTCGAAATCGGCGCGTTGATCGTCGAGAACGGCGTCGTGACCGCGCAGTTCGAGACCCGAATCGCGCTGCCCGACGATCTGGCCGACGAGGAATGGGCCGTTCTGCGGGACGTCAGCGGGTTCACGGCGGCCGACTTCGACGGTGCACCGACCGAGGCCGAGGCATGGGCGGCGTTCTGCGGCTTCGTCGGCTCGCGGCCGCTGGTCGCGCACAACGGCCACGCGTTCGATTTTCGCGTGCTCGACGGGTTGAAAAAGCGGCACAAAACCGTTCCAGCCCGATGGAGCATCACCCACGACACGCTGCCCGACGCCCGGCAGCTCTACCCCGAGTTGCGTAGCCACGGCGCCCAAGCGCTCCGGCGCGAGTTGTTGGGCGAGACGGCGCCGACCGCGCACCGGGCGCTGGCCGATTGCCTCGATCAGCAACGGTTCGTCGAGCTGTTTCAGGCCACCCGCGCCCGGCGGTCCCGGCTGCTCGCCGCCGAGCCAGGGCTGGTCGCGCTTGCTGTCGCACTCGGGCTCGAGACCGAACGCCAACCGACCGGCGAGGCGGC
>JBBSVG010000331.1:0-4341 GCA_038233775.1 Bacteroidota bacterium
GCCGGGTCGGTTGGACCGCCGTCTGTCTCGCCGAGCGCTTGGGCGACGAGTTTCCCGAGCGTGTCGTTGATCTTGGTCAGATGATCGATCATCCGCAGCCGGACCTCGCGGGTCTGGACGAGGCTGAGCTCGAACTGCTGCGCTTGGACGATGTGCAGCCGCTCGGCCGCCGTCATGCTGTTCCAGAACAGCTTCGCCTGACCGTAATGGTCGCCGAACGACTCGCTCCGAACGCGTACCTTCTGCCCGCCAAGCTGCGCCGGGTACGAGTGGAAGCCGTGCGGATTCGTCACGGCGTCGGGCGAATGGCCGTCGAGCGAGGCCGGGGCGTAGGCGACGCGACCCTTGTTGATCGTGTGGCGCATGTGCGCGTCACGCTGGTTGTTCACCGGGCAGCCGATGGGTCGGTTGATCGGCAGTTCGGAGAAGTTCGGCGAGCCCAACCGGCTGAGTTGCGTGTCGAGGTACGAGAAGTTCCGTCCCTGGAGCAGCGGGTCGTCGCTGAAATCGATGCCGGGGACGATGTTCGTCGTCATAAACGCGACCTGCTCCGTTTCGGCGAAGTAGTTGTCCGGGTTGCGGTTCAGCGTCAGCTTGCCGACGATCTCGACCGGGATCAGATCCTCCGGCCACAGCTTGGTCGCATCAAGCACGTCGAAATCGTACTTGGCCTCGTCGGCTTCCGCCATCAGTTGGACGCCGAAGTGCCACTCGAGCGGGTTGCCGTCCTCAATTGACTGCCACATCTCGCGACGATGGAAGTCGGCGTCCTTGCCCGCGATGGCCTGCGCCTCGTCCCAGACAATCGAGTGCGCGCCGAGGACCGGCTTCCAGTGGAACTTGACGAACGTCGCCTTGCCGTCGGCGTCGATCAGCCGGAAGGTGTGGACGCCGAAGCCGTCCATCATCCCGAAGCTGCGCGGTAGGGCGCGGTCGCTCATGACCCACATGAGCATGTGCATCGACTCGGGCGTGAGCGAGATGAAGTCGTAGAACGTGTCGTGCGCCGAGGCCGCCTGCGGGATCTCGTTGTGCGGCTCGGGCTTGACCGAGTGGATCAGGTCGGGGAACTTGATCGCGTCTTGGATAAAGAAGACCGGGATGTTGTTGCCGACGATGTCCCAGTTGCCCTGCTCCGTGTAGAGCTTGACGGCGAACCCGCGCACGTCACGGGCCGTATCGGCCGAGCCGCGCGAACCGGCCACCGTCGAGAAGCGGACGAACGCCGGGGTCTGCTTGCCGACTTCGGTCAGCACTTTGGCGGTCGTGTAATCGGACAGCGACTTGGTCATCTCGAACACGCCGTGCGCTGCCGCGCCGCGCGCGTGGACGACCCGCTCCGGGATCCGCTCGTGGTCGAAGTGCTGCAACTTCTCCCGAAGGATGTAATCTTCCAACAGCGTCGGCCCGCGTGAACCGGCCTTCAGCGAGTTCTGATCGTCGCCGATCACTTGGCCCTGATTGGTCGTCATCGGCCCGTTGTCGGTCGTCGTTGCTTTGGCGAGATCGGCGTCTTTCGGGTTCGGCGCGGCGGATTTGGGGTTGTTCATACGTGTGGCGTCCTCGAAATGAGAGGTGAAACGAAGCGTTCCGTCTATGTCCGAACAACCCCGTTTCGCCCCCGCGCGTGCCGGTTGGCCGCCTTGCATCGCCACCGCCGCCGTCGTAGCTTTCGATCCCGTTCGACCCTTTGGCTGCGTTCAATCCGATCCCGTATGACCGATTCGTTCTGGCAATTTGAGCGGACTGCGACGCCGTCTGTGGCGCTGCCGGAGGCGGTGGATGTGGCGATCATCGGCGCCGGGATTCTCGGGGCGAGCGTCGCATATCACCTGAGAAGACAGGCGCCGAGCGTTCGGGTCGCGGTGCTCGACCGGACCGGACCGGCCGCTGGGGCGAGTGGACGCAACGCCGGGTTCATCCTGCTCGGCACGGCCGATCATTACGCCGAGGACGTGGCGCGGATGGGTCGCGAGGCGGCGTTGGCGCTCTGGCGCCGCTCCGACGAGAACCGCGTCGAGTTGCTCCAAGCGGTTCAGTCGGCCGGAATCGCGTGTGCGTGGACGGCGTGCGGTCGGCTGGGCATCGCCGAGAGCGAGGCCGAGTGGGCGACGATCCAGCAGAGCGCCGAGTTGCTTCGGGCCGACGGGTTCGCCGACGTGGACGTGCGCGACGGCCGCTATCTCCGCCGTCAGTTGGGCAGCGCGTTCGATGATGCGCCCGGCGCACTCTGGGTCGGCGGAGACGCCGGGGTTCATTCGGGCGATCTGGTGCGCGGGCTGCTCGCATCGAGCGGCGCGGCGGTTGTCTATCCGGCCGAGATTGAGCGGCTTGAACCGGTTGCAGGCGGCGTGATCGTGCGGTCCAAACGGGGAAACCTGCGGGCCGGTCGCGTCGTCATCGCGGCGAATGCGTGGTTGCCGGGGCTGGTGCCGACGCTGACGGACGAGGTCCGGCCGGTGCGCGGCCAAGTGCTGGTCACGGCGCCGCTCGGCTACCGTGTGCTCGACCCCGTCGTGTACGCCGACGGCGGCTATCAGTATTTCCGCCAGTTGCCCGACACGCGCTTCCTGATGGGCGGCTGCCGCTTGCTCGACGAACCGGGCGAGATCGGGCTTGGCGACCAACTCAACCCGACCGTTCAAGCGGGACTGGAAACCTACCTGCACCGTCGGTTTCCCCAAACGGTCGGGCTGGCCGTCACGCACCGCTGGAGCGGCCCAATGGCGTTCACCTCCGACGGCTTGCCCCGAGTCGGCCAAGTGCCGGACGTGCCGGGCGCGATCTACGCGGGCGGGTTCACCGGCCACGGGTTCGGTTTCGCCTTCCGGCTTGGCCGCGATCTGGCCGAATCCGTCGCCACTTGAACCGGAGCGTCCCGATGTCGGATACGTTGACTCACGACACCGACCGCGAGGCTGCTGTTCGGGATGGGCGGCGGCTGGAGCGGCTGACGCTCGGCTGGAACCTGACCGAAGCGGCCGTCTCGGTCGGTGCGGGCCTCGCAGCTGGATCGGTGGCGCTGATCGGATTCGGGGCCGATTCGCTGATCGAGAGCCTGTCGGCCGTCGTGCTGCTGTGGCGGCTGCGGCAACCGGATGCGCGGCGCGAGCGGACGGCGCTGCGGCTCGTCGGCGTGAGTTTTCTCGTGCTCGGCGCTTATATCGCCGTCGATGCCGGGTTGGCGCTATGGTCGCGGGAGGCGCCGGAGCGGAGCGCGGTCGGCATTGCCGTCGCCGCGCTGTCGCTGGTCGTCATGCCGCTGCTGGCTCGGGCCAAGCGCCGGGTGGCGGTGCGACTGAACAGCCGGGCGCTGCACGCCGATTCGCGGCAGACCGATCTGTGCGCCTATCTGTCGGCGATTCTGCTGGTTGGCCTCGGGCTCAACGCGCTGCTCGGCTGGTGGTGGGCCGACTCGGCGGCGGCGCTGGTGATGGTCCCGATCATCGTCCGCGAAGGGCTCGGGGCGCTGCGCGGCGAGGTCTGCGACGACTGCCACGGGTAGCGGCGTCAGAACAGGATATGAAGCGCGGCGACCGGCGTGCGCGGCAGCAAAAAGGTGTTCGAGATCTGCGGGACCATCCGGCCGTTGCCCGCACCGGGATTGGCGGGCCGTTCGACCTGATAGGCGACGCGGTAGCCGACGTTCTGCCGGTTGGTCACGTTGCTGACACCGAGCGTCAGTTGCCAGACCGGCCCGCGCGCTTTGCCCAGCCGACCGGTCGCCGTCGCGCTGAGGTCGAGTCGACCGTAGCCGGGGGCGCGTTGGGTGGTCGAGGGTCGGCCTTGCGTGATCAGTCCGTTGCCGTAAACGACATCCGGCGTGCCGGTGGCGAGGACGAGCGTGCTGCCGAGCGTCAGCATCCGCAGCGGCCGGAGCGCGGCGACGAAACTCGCCTGGTGCCGCCGATCCCACGGCGCCGGGAAGCGCTGCGTGGTGCCCGGTGCCTCTCGCGGGCCGGGGTAGGTCAGCTCGGTTCGACTGAGCGTGTAGCCGCCGTAGAGCGTGACGGGTCCGGCGCTGCCGTCGAGTTGTGCCTCGATCCCGCGCGCCGTCCCCTCGCCGTCGGAGAACCACGGGGCGGCCTCGACCTCGCCGCGTCCCTGGGTCGGATCGAACAGCAGCACCTGCGCGTCCCAATCGTCGCGGCGCAGGTGCTGCATCCGCTTGTCGTAGCCTTCGAGTTGGGCGCCGACCGGACCCAACCGCGTGCGACCGCCGACGACCGCCTGCCACGACGTCGCCGGTGGCTGACCCGAGACGGCGGGCACCCACAGGTCGATCCACTGGAGTTCTTGGTTCGAGACCTGGTTCATCCATTGGACCGTTCGGCCGACGCC
>JBBSVG010000332.1:0-4323 GCA_038233775.1 Bacteroidota bacterium
ACCCCACGGTGAATGGCTTTCGCTTCCATCGGTTTCCTCTCACTCTCTGGCGTTGGCTCGGCTCGCGCTTGTTGCGTTTCCCCGCAACGGCGACACCGACAGGTTCATCCGGTTGGTGTCTAGCGCTTGCGGGCGCCCTTCTCGGCCTTCGAGCCGGCGTGGCCCCGGAACATGCGGGTCGGCGAGAACTCACCGAGCTTGTGCCCGACCATGTTCTCGGTCACGTAGACCGGAATGAACTTGTTGCCGTTGTGCACCGCGAGGGTGTGGCCGACGAACTCCGGCGAGATCATGCTCGACCGCGCCCACGTCTTGACGACCTTCTTCTGGTTGGCCCGGTTGAGGACGCTGATCTTGTCGAGCAGCTTCTCGTTGATGTACGGGCCCTTCTTTAATGACCGACTCATTCCGACTCCTGTTGGGTTCCTCACGACTGCCACCGCCCCACCGGTGCCGCATTGCGGCGGCAGATGGGCGACCTGGCCCCCCGATCCTCAGTGACCGGGGACTTCACAGCCGCGAATGGTTCGCGTTCTATCGGCCCGTGTTCCGTCGCTTGACGATGAACTTCGAGGTCGGGTTCTTCTTCTTCCGCGTCTTGTAGCCCTTCGTCGGGATGCCCCACGGCGTCACCGGGTGGCCGCCGCCGCTGGTTTTGCCCTCGCCGCCGCCGTGCGGGTGGTCGACCGGGTTCATCACCACGCCCCGGTTGTGCGGGCGCCAGCCCAGCCAGCGGTTACGCCCGGCCTTGCCGATGGAGATGTTCTCGTGCGTCCCGTTGCTCGTCGTGCCGATGGTCGCCATGCACTCGAGCCGGATCAGCCGCGTCTCGCCAGACGGCAGGCGCAAGGTCGCGTAGTCGCCTTCCTTGGCCATGAGCTGCGCGTTGGTCCCGGCCGAGCGGGCCATCTGGCCGCCCTTGCCCGCCTTCATCTCGATGTTATGGACGAACGTGCCGGTTGGGATGCCCTTCAGCGGCATCGCGTTGCCCGGCTTGATGTCAGCCCCGGCCCCGTTGCGGACCTGGTCGCCGACCTTCAGCCCGTCGGGGGCGATGATGTAGCGCTTCTCGCCATCGGCGTAGTGCAGCAGCGCGATTCGGGCCGACCGGTTCGGGTCGTACTCAATCGTCGCGACCGTCGCTTCGACGCTGAACTTGTTCCGCTTGAAGTCGATGACCCGGTACATCCGCTTGTGACCGCCACCGCGAAAGCGCGAGGTGATGCGGCCCCGGTTGTTCCGCCCGCCGCTCTTCTTCAGCGGCCTGAGCAGGCTCTCCTCCGGCGTCGACGTCGTGATATCGGAGAAGTCGGAGATCGACATGAACCGAGTCCCGGGGGTCATCGGCTTGAGTTTACGCGTCGCCATACAAGTCTCGTCTCATGGCCTACCGTCCGTCCGGCAGGCGCGTGTCTCTGGTGTGTCCGTCAGCTAATTCGACGCATCGGGCGTCCTCTCCTGACGAACCGTCATCGGCGCCGCCTATCGACCGTGAGGCCGGGGCGCCGGGAAGTGGATCAGGCCTCGTCGGTCGGCTCGTCGCCGTAGAGGTTGATCGTCCCCTCGCGGAGGGTAACGACAGCCTTCTTCTGATCCGACTTCTTGCCAGCGCGGGCGCCGCGCCGGCTGTACTGCCGCTTGGTCTTGCCCTCGGTCGTCGCGGTCCGCACGGTGGCGACCCGGACGCCGGGGAACATCGCCTCGACCGCTCTCGCGATCTCGATCTTGTTCGCCTTCAACTCGACCTGAAACACGTACTGCGGGGTGCTCAGCTCACCGAGCGCCGCCGCCTTCTCCGTGATCACGGGCCGCTTGAGAATCTTGAAGTTCATCGTGTCCTCTACGTTTAGCGCTGCCGAAGTCTTAAGAAGTGGTCGGTCCGTCAAGCGACGGCGTCGGTGGTCGTCGCATCGTCGTCGGCCGACTCGCCGAGCAGCACCGCTTCGAGCACCTTTAATGCGCCCTGTTGGAACACAACGGCGTGGGCGTGCAGGATGTCGATGGTCGATGCCTTGGCCGCCTCGAGCACCCGGACCTTCGGCAGGTTCCGACCGCTCTTGTAGAGCATCTCGTCGGTCTCGGCCGTCAGAAACAGGATCTTCCGGTCGCCCAGACCCATCTGGCCGAGCAGGTCGACAAACGTCCGCGTCTTCGGCTGATCGACGGTGAAGTCTTCCATCACGAACACGCCATCGGCCTGCGCCTTATAGGCCAGCGCCGAGACGCGGGCCAGCCGCTTGGTCTTCTTGTTGACCTTCAGCGAGTACTCGTGCGGCTTGGGGCCGAAGATCGAGCCACCGCCGACGAACAGACCCGAGCGGATCGTTCCGGCGCGGGCGCCGCCCGTTCCCTTCTGCCGCTTCGGCTTCTTGCCGCCGCCGCGAACCTCGCCCCGGCTCTTGACCTTGTGCGTCCCCTGCCGGGCATTGGCCTGGATGGAGCGCACGTCGAGATAGATCGCGTGGTCGTTCGGCTCGATGCCGAAGATATCGTCGTTCAGCGTGACCGTCCCGGTGCCGACCGAGCCGTCGCGCCCATAGAGCTTGACGTCCATTGGAGTCCTTTGTCCCACCGTCGCCCGTTCATCCTGGCGACCGAGGTTTTTTTGATGACACCCGACATCAACGCCGGGCTGTTTTTGTCTTTACCGGCGGGCGTTGCGGTGGATCTCGACGATCCCGTTGTTCGCCCCCGGAATCGCGCCGCTGATCAGGATCAGATTCGAGTCGGCCAAGATCTGGACGACCTTCAGGTTCTTGATCGTGACCCGGTCGCCGCCCGTCCGGCCGGCCATCCGCCGACCCTTCATCACCCGAGACGGGTAGGACGAGGCGCCGAGCGAACCCGGTGCGCGCTCGCGGTTGTGCTGCCCGTGGGTCCGGCCGCCGACGCCCGAGAAGCCGTGGCGCTTGACGACGCCTTGGAATCCCTTGCCCTTCGACGTGCCGACGACCGTCACGGTGTCGCCTTCCTTGAACAGCTCGGCGACCTTCAGCTCCTCACCGATGTTCGGGGCGCGCTCGACCAGATCGTCGAACTCCCGCACGGTGCGGAGGCTGTTGACGCCCGCTTTGTCGAAATGGCCCTTCATCGGCTTGTTGACCAGCTTATCGCGCTTCTCGCCGAAGCCGATCTGGACCGATTCGTAGCCGTCCGTCTCTTTAGTCCGCACTTGCGTGACGTAGCACGGACCCGCCTCGATCACGGTGCAGACGATGTTGCGACCGGCGGCGTCGAACACGCTCGTCATGCCGATCTTCTTACCCAGCAATCCACTCATGGATGTCTCTCACGTTAGCGTCTCGCCCTCACCGTGGGCGCCCGCCCAGGGTCTCACGCGGGCGCGGACCCGGTCTTCTGTTCCTGCCGCTGGAGTGTCCCGGAGCGGCAGCTCGTCGGTCGGCAGGCGCCGTCAGACCTTGATCTCGACATCGACACCGGCCGGCAGCTCGAGCTTCATCAGGCTGTCAACGGTCTTCGAGGTCGAGTTGAGGATGTCGATCAACCGCTTGTGCGAGCGCGTCTCGAACTGCTCACGGCTCTTCTTGTCCACGTGCGGCGAGCGGAGCACGGTATAGATGCTCTTCTGCGTCGGCAGGGGAATTGGCCCGCTGATGATCGCGCCGGTCGCCTTAACCGTGCGGATGATCTTCTCGGCCGACTTGTCGATCAGGTGATGATCGTAGCTCTTCAGCTTGATGCGGATCTTCTGTCCAGCCACCGCTGTCTCCTGTAGGGCGGCCCGGTCCCGAACTGCGGGGCGCGTGCCTGGGTGTTTCCGTTCTCGTTCCGGTCAGATGCAGCGCAGAGGCGACCGACTTGGCCGCCCCTACACGCTTCTCGTTACTTGGTGATCTTGGCGACGACACCGGCGCCGACGGTGCGACCGCCCTCACGGATGGCGAAGCGCAGACCCTCTTCCATCGCAATCGGCTGGATCAGCTCGACATCCACCTTGATGTTGTCGCCCGGCATCACCATCTCCACACCTTCCGGCAGGATCACGCTGCCCGTCACGTCCGTCGTCCGGAAGTAGAACTGCGGACGGTAGCCCTTGAAGAACGGCGTGTGACGGCCGCCCTCTTCCTTGCTCAACACGTAGATCTCAGCCGTGAAGTCCGTGTGCGGCGTGATCGAACCCGGCTTCGCCACCACCATCCCGCGCTCGATCTCCGCCTTGTCCACACCGCGCAACAAGAGACCCACGTTGTCGCCCGCCATGCCCGAATCGAGCAGCTTGCGGAACATCTCGACACCCGTCACCACGCTCTTCTTCCGCAGACCCAGTCCGATGATCTCGACTTCCTCACCGACCTTGACGAT
>JBBSVG010000333.1:0-4321 GCA_038233775.1 Bacteroidota bacterium
GGAACGGGCGGATCGTCGGTGTGACGAGCAGTTGCGCCAGCGGCAGCACCGTCCAGACGAGCGCCAGTTCGTGCCAGCGCTTGCCCGCGCCCTCGATCACGGCGATGCCGACCCGCTGCCGGACCGCATCGGCCAGAATCGCTTGGGCGACGGGCGGCGGGAAGTGGTGAAACGCCGAGAAGATCACGCGAAACCCGGTCAGCTCGGGCGGAACGGCGGTCGCATCGACCGGTTGCGTCTCGAATTGCAACCCCGGCGTCCGTTCGGCCAGCGCCCGCCAAGCGGAGACTTGCGGGTAAAGATCGGTTAGCGTGACCCGCAGCGTCGGCAGGCCGGCGGCGCGCAGATGGGCGAGGACGGCACCGGTCGCGCCGCCCGACCCGGCGCAGAGTTCCAGAATATTCGGCTGTCCGGTTGCCTCCAGTGCCTCGCGGAGGAGCGGCACGACCGGTCGGTAGAGGTCGAGCCGCGTGCTCATCGCGGCCAGATAATCGACCATCCCCGCCCGCAGCACGGCCGGGAAGCGCGGCAGATCCTCAAACTCGAACAGGTGTCGGCGGACGTTCATGGCGGCAAGGGTTGGAAACGGAACCGGCGGGCGGCGGCTTTCGGTCCCCGGCATCGGGTTTGGACAAGCGGCGGCGGCGCTCGGCGGGCGGCGGCAATTCGGCCCGAATCCGACCCAAAGCTGAGAACCGCGTCCCACCGGCGGAACCGGAGGCGGGACCGGCCGCTGTTGTCAAGTTGCACCCATCGCCAAGCGTATGCACCGCGTCGCCGTCATCGGAGGAGGGATCACCGGGCTGACGGCCGCGTTCCGGCTGTCGCAGCGCGGCGTCCGGCCGGTCGTGTTCGAAGCGACCGAGCGCGTCGGCGGACCGCTCCGCACGAGCCGAGTTGGCGGCTATTTGGCCGAGCACGGGCCGAACTCGATCCTCGAGCGGCCGCCGGTCGCCCGGCTGATCGCCGACCTCGGGCTGACGGCCGAGCGGATCCAGACGAGCGCCGCCGCCGTCCACCGCTACGTCGTCCGGGACGGCCGGATGGTCGCGCTGCCGACCTCGCCCGCTGCGTTGCTCCGCTCGCCGCTGTTCTCGCTCGGCGCCAAGCTGCGGCTGCTGCGCGAACCGTTCATCCCGGCCGCCGTCGGCGAGGAGAGCCTGGCCTCGTTCGTCCGGCGTCGGTTGGGCGCGGAAGTGCTGGAGTACGCCGTCAACCCGTTCGTCGCCGGGATTTATGCGGGCGACCCGGCGACCTTGTCGGTCGAGCATGCGTTCGGGGCGCTGCACCGGTTGGAATCGAACCACGGTTCGCTGATGCGCGGTCAGCGCGGCGAGGCGAAAGCGCGGCGACAGCGGGGCGAGGCGAAACCGGCCCGACCGTCGTCGATCTCATTCCGCGACGGGATCGGGACGCTGCCCGACCGCCTGAGCGACCGGTTGGGCGACGCGGTTCGGGTCAACGCGCCCGCCGTCCGGCTCCGCCGCGAGGCCGATGGCGGCTGGTTGGTCACGTCGCGCTCGGAGGATGATTTTCGGACCGAGCGGTTTAGCGCGGTCATCTATACGGCACCGATCCACCGGTTGCCGGGCATCGACATCCCCGACTCGGGCGACCTCGGCCTGTTCTCTACCGTCCCGCACCCGCCCGTCTCGGTCCTAACGCTCGGCTTCGCCTGCGACGACATCGCGCACCCGCTCGACGGCTTCGGCGTGCTCGTCCCGGCCGTCGAGCGGCGGCAGATTCTCGGCGCGCTGTTCAGCTCGACCCTGTTTCCCGGCCGCGCCCCAGCCGCTCACGCGCTGCTGACGGTCTTCATCGGCGGCACCCGTCAGCCCGAGTTGGCGGCACTGCCGCTGGACAGGTTGCTCGAGATGGCGCTGGCCGATCTGCGTCCGTTGATCGGCCTAACCGGCGCGCCGAAGTTCGTCCACCACACGCATTGGCCGCTGGCGATCCCGCAATACACGCTCGGTTACGGCCGGATCAAGGCGCGGATGGATCAGCTTGAGCAGACCTTGCCCGGTCTGCACCTGGCCGGCTCGTTTCGGACCGGCATCTCGGTCGCCGACAGCCTGACGGCCGGCGACGCGGTCGCGGTGAAGGTAGCCGAGGCACTCCGTTTGGTCGCAGTGCCGCTCGGAGTCGGCGCATGAGCACGCCCGTTGCCGTGTTGCCGCAGACGAACCGACTGACGGCGCGGCGGTTGGTCGGCCTGACCGTCGAGGCGCCGCTGGCCGATCCGCTGGCGCTGGCAACCCGGCTCGGGCCGCTTCGGTGTGCGTGGGACAAGCCGATGGACGGCGATTCAGCGGTCGGCGTCGGCGTCGCGCTGGAGGTCGAGGCGTCGAACGGACCCGACGCGCTGCGGCTGATCCGGCGACTCAGCCGACCCGGCACCGTGACGTTTCTCAGCGACGGACCGGCCGACACGGCTGCCGACGACCGACCGTGTCCGCCGGGACCGTGGTTCGGCGGCCTCGCATTCGACCCGAGCCGGACGCCGGGCGGGGTCTGGTCCGGCTTCCCGGCGACCCGCTGGACGGTGCCGGAACTGCTCGTCTGGACCCGAGCTGGGCGCTTGTTTCTGACCGCGTTCGGCTCGTTCGACGGTCCGACCGAGGCGGCCCGAGCGGCGCTGCGCCAAACGTTGCTCGCGGCGCGGCGCTCGGTCGGCAGCGGCGCGCTCGTCCCGACGCCGACGCCCGGCGAGCTGGCGATCCACACCGACCGCACCTCGTGGGACGCGCTGATGGACTTGGCGCTGGCCCGAATCGACGACGGCACGCTGCGAAAAGTCGTGCTGGCGCGACCCGTCGATGTGCGCGCCCCACAACCGTTCGACGTCGCCGCCGTGCTGGCCCGGCTCCGCACCCGTCAGCCCGGCAGCCGGACGTTTTTGTTGACGGGTCGCGACGGCAGCCACTTCGTCGGCGCGACACCGGAGACGATCTGTCGGCTGGACGGCGATGAACTGGCGACCGAAGCGCTGGCTGGCAGCGCCCCGACCGGCGGCGGTGCGGCGCTGTGTCGGAGCGCGAAAGATCGGCACGAGCACCGGCTGGTCGTCGATGGGATCGCCGAGCGGCTGCGTCCGCTGGTGACGCGGCTCGACATCGCGCCGGAACCGGGTCTGCTCGAGCTGGCCCACGTCGTTCACCTGCGGACGCCGATCTGCGGCACGCTGCGGCCCGGCGTCGAGGCGGCCGACATCATCGCGACGCTGCACCCGACCCCGGCGACGAACGGGACGCCGCGCGACCGTGCCCTTGCGTTTCTGGCGGAGCACGAACGGCTGGATCGCGGCTGGTACGCCGGCGTCGTCGGCTGGATCGGCGCCGGAGCCGACGGCGCGGCGCGGGCCGATCTGGCCGTCGGCCTCCGCTCGGCCGTGCTGCGCGGCGCGACGGCGCGGCTGTTCGTCGGCGCCGGGATCGTCGCTGGCTCGACCGCCGATGGCGAGTGGCACGAAACCGAGCTAAAAAGCCGCGCCGTGCTGACCGCGCTCGGCTCATGAGATCCATTCTCGAAAATCGGTGTGCAAAGACTGTTGTTCTCCGTTCGTGGTGAGCCTGTCGAATCCATGAACGGAGCCACCGCTGTCATCCTCTGCAAGCTCAGACGACAGAGGCTTTGCCATTCCAATTCGTGGATTTGATATGATGCCCGCCAACCGCAACGCGCTCTGGTCGGCCGCGCTGATCGATGAATTGGTGCGCGGCGGCGCGACCGACGCCGTCGTCTGCCCCGGTTCACGCTCAACGCCGCTGGCGCTCGCCTGCGCGGCCGAACCCCGCCTCCGCGTCTGGTCGGTCATCGACGAACGCAGCGCCGGGTTCTTCGCGCTCGGGCTGGCGAAAGCGAGCGGCCGGCCGACCGTCATCGTCACGACGAGCGGCTCGGCCGGGGCGCACCTGCTGCCCGCCGTCTGCGAGGCGGCGCAGAGCGGGACGCCGCTGGTCGTGCTGACCGCCGACCGACCGACCGAACTGCAAGGCTTCGGCGCCCCGCAGACGATGCCACAGGCGCACCTGTATCGTGATTTCGCCCGGTTCTTCACCGATCTCGGCATCCCCGAACCGACCGACGACGCGCTGATTCACCTTCGCGCCGTCGCCGCCCGCGCCGTCCAGATCGCCCAAACGGCGCCGCGCGGCCCGGTTCAGCTCAACGTCCCGTTCCGCGAGCCGCTGGCGCCGATCCCGGAACCGCTGCCGCCGCTCTCGCTTCTCGCCACCGACGGCCGACCCGACGGCGCCCCGTTTCTGCTGCTCTCCACGCCGCGACAGCCCGATAACGCCGTGCTCGACCGGGTCGCCGA
>JBBSVG010000334.1:0-4308 GCA_038233775.1 Bacteroidota bacterium
AGAACACGCTCAACCAGAGCCGCGACGCCTACGGCTTCACCCGAGCGTTCATGCTGACCGGGAACGAGGCGTATCTGACCGCCGCCCGTCGCGCACTCGACTTTCTTTATGCCCATTCTTGGGACCGCACCCACGGCGGCGTGTACGCGGAACTCGACCGCATGGGCAACCCGACCCATCCGACTGCCGACAAATCGGCCTACGAACAGCACTACGCCACGGTCGGCCCGGCGGCGTTTGCAGAAGCGACCGGCGACACCGCCGCTTGGCGCTGGCTGAACCAAGTGACCGCTTACGAGGATGCAAAACTCTGGGACTCGACGCCCGGCCGCGACGGCTACTTCGACCACGTTCGCGCCGATGGCTCGGCGCCCGACGGCAAATCGTTCAACGCGACCGTCGATGCCCTGACGACCCACACGCTTGCGCTCTACGATTTGACCGGCGACGAGCGCTACCGGCAGCGGGCTGTCCAGCTCGGCGCAAACATCCTCGATCATCTCACGCCGACGCTCGACCAGAACGCCATCGGGTTCGCCGAGCAATATAGCGCCGACTGGCGACCCGACGGGTCGCAGACGATGACGATCATGGGCCATGTGCTGAAGACGGCGTGGTGTCTGGGCCGCTTGCAGGGCATCGCGCCGAATTCCGCCTACCTCCCGGCCGCCGAGAAGCTCGTCGATGATGTCTGGACTCGGGGTTACGACCACCGGTTGGGCGGACCGTACAAGGATTACAACCGGACCAGCGGCCAGATGTTGATGTGGGGCCAGCGCGACACGGCCAAGGCGTGGTGGCAGATGGAGCAAGCCATCACGTCTGGTCTCGTGCTGCACCACCTGACCGGCGAGCCGCGTTTCTTGCAGATGGCCGACGAGACGCTCGCGTTTTATATGCGCTATTTCGTGGATCATACCTACGGCGAGGTGTACGAAAATCGCACCCGCGACGGTCGGCAGATCTGGGACGTGAACAAGGGGTCGAGCGGCAAGGCGGCGTACCACTCCACCGAAACCGGCTACTACATCTACCTCTACGGCCACCTGCTGCTCCGGGGCGAACCGGCGACGCTGCACTATCGCTACGAGCCGCTGCCCGTCGCCCGGACCATTCGTCTGACGCCCATCGACGACGCCGATCTGCGGATCACGGCGGTGCTGCTCGACGGTCAGCCGTATCTCGCATTCGACGGCGCGGCGCGCACGCTCTCGCTACCGGCGGGCTTCGGCGGGCATTTCACCGTCACCTACGCCCCGACAGCCCCGACTGCCGTTGCCGATTCCGCCCCGACGACGCCAGACGGGTTCCGACTCGATCCCGCCGCACCGAACCCGTTCAATCCGACGACGACGCTCGGCTATCAACTCTCGACTGGCAGCCACGTCAAACTGGAGATCTTCGACGCGCTCGGTCGCCGGATTCGGACGCTGGTGGACGAACCGAAGCCAGCCGGACAGTACACCGCAACGTTCGACGCGAGCGGACTGCCGAGCGGCCTGTATCTCGCTCGGCTGACCGTCGCCGGCCGCAGCCGCTCGCAACGGCTGACGCTGCTCCGCTGAATCCACACGAAAAAGCCCGGCAACTGATGACGTTGCCGGGCTTTTTTGTCGACAGCGAAAGGATCAGCCCAATCGGGCGCGGGCGGCGGTCAGCTTGTCGAGATCGGCGCGGTAGCCGGTCAGTTTATCGCGCTCCTTCTCGATCACTTCGGCCGGCGCTTTTGCGACGAATCCGGCGTTCGACAGCTTCCGCTCGATCCCGTCCGCCAACCCGGTCAACTTGGCGATCTCCTTGTCGAGCCGTGCCGTCTCGGCCGCGACGTCGATCAACCCTGCGAGCGGGACGTGAACTTCAAGCCCATCGACCACCGTGCTGACCGCGCCCTCCGGCGCCGCCTCGCCGACCGAGATCGTCACCGATCCGACCCGAGCCAGCCGCTCCAGATAGCCCAGATTCTGCTGCACCAGCTCGACCGCCGCGTCATCGGGCGCGTTGATGACCAACTCCATCGGTCGGCTCGGCGCGACGTTTCGCTCGGCCCGAACATTCCGCACAGCCACGATCAGCGACTGGATCGTCCCCCACGACGCCTCGGCGACTTCATCAATCCGCGACGGATCAGCGGTCGGGACGGGCGAAATGCACAGGCTGGCGCCGTCGGGACGCGGGCGCATCAGATGCCAGATTTCCTCGGTGATGAACGGCATGAACGGGTGCAGCAGCGCGACGATTTTTTCATACATCGCCAATGCTAAACCAACCGTCCGCCGCTTCGCCTCGGGGTCGTCGGCGAACAGGCGCGGCTTGATCGCCTCGATGTACCAGTCACAGAAGTCCCGCCACGACACGTCGTAGAGCGCGCTGATCGCGTCGTTGAAGCGATATTTCGCCATCGCGCCCTCGACCGCCGCCGCCGCGCTGTTCAGCCGCGAGAGCATCCATCGGTCAACGAGTTCTAGCTCGGCTGGCGGCTCGGCCGCGTAGGTCACGCTTGACTCGATGTGGCCGTGGAGAAACCGAAACGCATTCCACAGCTTGTTGGCGAAGTTGCGGCCGACCTCAACGCTCGCCTCGTCGAACCGAATGTCCTGCCCCTGCGGCGCGATCAGCAGGATGCCGGCGCGCAACCCGTCGGCGCCCCAGGTCGAGATCAACGCAAGTGGGTCGGGTGAATTACCGAGGCTTTTCGACATCTTCCGGCCGAGCATGTCCCGAATGATGCCGGTGAAATAGACGTCACGGAAAGGCGCCTCGCCGGTGAACTCGAGCCCAGCCATGATCATCCGGGCGACCCAGAAGAAGATGATGTCAGGTCCGGTGACGAGATCGTTCGTCGGGTAGAACGCCTTCAGATCGTCGGTCTGCTCCGGCCAGCCGAGCGTCGAGAACGGCCACAGCCACGACGAGAACCACGTGTCGAGCACGTCGGGATCACGGGTGATCGCCACGCCATCACCCGCCTCGGCCTGCGCCTCAGCCTCGGTCCGAGCGACGATTAAGCGGCCGTCAGCCGTCGTCCACGCTGGAATCCGGTGGCCCCAGAGCAACTGCCGCGAGATGCACCAATCGCGGATGTTCGTCATCCAATGCTCGTACGTCTTCGTCCACCGCTCAGGATGGAACCGAACTCGGCCGTCGCGAACCGCTTGGAGCGCCGGTTCGGCCAGCGGCGCCATCTTGACGAACCACTGCTCGCTCAGGTACGGTTCAATCGCTTCGCCGGTCCGCTCGGCGAATCCGACCGAGTGCAGATGCGGCTCGATCAGAATCAGCCGCCCAGCGTCCTGCATCGCCGCAACAACGGCCTTCCGCGCCTCGAACCGATCCAGCCCGGCATACGCACCAGCCTCGGGCGACATCGTTCCGTCGGGGTTCATCACGACGATCTGCGGCAGCCCGAGCCGCTGCCCGACCTCGAAATCGTTCGGATCGTGCGCCGGCGTGATCTTGACAGCGCCAGAGCCGAACGCCGGATCGACGAACGCATCGGCCACAATTGGGATCAGCCGATCCACCAGCGGCAACCGCACCATCTGGCCGACGAGATCGCTATAACGCTCATCATCGGGATGAACCGCGACCGCCACGTCCCCAAGCATCGTTTCGGGTCGCGTCGTGGCGACCGTGATGCTACGACCAGAACCGTCGCTCAGCGGGTAGGCAAAATGCCACAGATGGCCCTCGACCTCCCGATGAATGACTTCTTCGTCGCTCAGAGCCGTCTTTCCGAGCGGACTCCAATTGATGATCCGGTAGCCTTTGTAGATCAGACCTTTCTCGTACAGCCGGACAAACACCTCCGTCACCGCCGCCGACAAGCCCTCGTCGAGCGTGAACCGCTCCCGCTCCCAGTCGCACGACGCGCCGAGCTTCTTTAACTGCTCGATGATGATTCCGCCGTAGCGCTCCTTCCAGCTCCACACGCGGCCAACGAACTCGTCTCGCGTCAGGTCATGCTTCGTCAGCCCCTCAGACTCTTTGAGGAAGCGCTCGACCTTGACCTGCGTCGCGATGCCTGCATGATCGGTCCCTGGTAGCCACAGCGTCTCGTGTCCACTCATCCGGGCGCGACGGACCAGCACGTCCTGCAACGTGTTGTTCAGCACGTGGCCCATCGTCAGGATACCCGTCACGTTCGGCGGCGGGATCATGACCGTGAACGGCGGACGCTCGTCGGCCAGCACGGGCGCCGAGTCGGGATGGAAGAACCCGTGCAAGTGCCAGTACTCGGCCCAGCGCTGCTCGACACCGGTCGGCTCGAACGCTTTCGGCAAGAGGTCAGGCGAGAGAGGCGAAGACATA
>JBBSVG010000335.1:0-4299 GCA_038233775.1 Bacteroidota bacterium
CGAGCTTCGTTTGGCCCGGTCGCAGCGCGCGGGCGAACGCCTCGGGCGTCGGGTCGGTCGCGGCGGTGAACGTCATCCCGTAGCCGGTTAAGACCCGCTCAAACAGCCGCGTCGTCCCGCCGTAGAGCCCGTCGCTCGTCACGACATGGGCGCCGGGTCCGGCCGTCGCGAGCGCCGCATCGACGGCGGCCATCCCGCTGGCGTAGGCTCTGGCGAACTGGGCAGCCTCGAGCGTGGCGAGGCACGCTTCCCAGAGCGAGCGGGTCGGGTTGCCGCTGCGGCTGTACGCGTAGCCGAGCGACTCGTCCAGCCCCGGTTGGGCGTAGGTCGTGCTCAGGTGCAGCGGCGGCATGACCGCACCGGTCAGCGGATCGGGCTGCTGACCGCCGTGGACCGCGTCGGTCTCGAATCCCATCTGCGGCCTTCGGGTCAAGGTGAAAGACAACCGAGGGGCAACGACGCACGGCGCGGCGCGGCCCCTCGGTTCCGGCGAAAACGGTCGGTTTAGCGCATCCCGGACTTCTTGAAAGCGGCCTCCGCCTCCTTCGTCATCCCGAGCTGCGAGTAGATCCGGCCGAGCGTGTCCCACGTCTGCATGTCGTCCGGCTGGCGCTGGGTGACGGTCTGCAGGTGCGGGATTGCCATGCGGAACTTCTCCTTGTACGCTTCGTTGATCTGCGCCGTCCGCTGCTGCCGGGCGGGCAGCGCCTCGATGGCCTTCTCGGCGTCGTTCTTCATCTTCACGCCCCAGTTGAAGTACGCGATACCGAGGTTCTGGTGGGCGACGGTCAGCGTGTCCTGCAACTGCGTCGTCTTGGTGAACTGGTCGATGGCCCCGGCGTAATCCTCGGCCTTCAGCAGCACGACGCCGTAGTTGTAGTGCATCAGCGCGTTCGACGGATCAGCCTCGACGGCCGACCGGAACACGTCCTTCGCCTCGGCTTCCCGACCAGCCGCGATGTAGGCGTCGGCCAGCACGCTGAGCACGTCACGCTTGGTGTCGTCCGAGAGGGTCATCTTGCGGACCTGCTCGAGCGTCTGGATCGCCTCGGCCGTCCGCTTCGGCGTCGCCCGCAGGTAGATCTCGGAGATGCGAATCAGCGGATCGGGGTCGGCGGGCACTTTCGCCTGATACTCCTTGTACACGCTGACCGCGTCGTCGTACTTCTGCTCATTGGAATACGTCCGGGCGAGCGAGGTGTAAACGAAGACCGAATCGGGCAAGAGCTTCAGCGCGCGGCGGAAGTAGAACCGGGCGCTGTCCGGGTTGGCCGCCCGAGCGGTGCCGTTGGGAACCGGCTTCGGGTTCAGATAGCTGACGCCGGTGTTGTACGTCTGCGCCCACGCCGCCTGCGACGAGCGCTTGGCTTCCTCGGCCTTCGACGGGTCGAGCGCGACCGCTTTGGCGTAGGCGTCAGCCATCCCTTCGTAGTTGTGCAGCTCGTAGCGGACCTGTGCCAACTGCGTCCATGCCTCGACGTTTTCCGGCTTGCTCGTCGTCTCCTTGACCAAGTACTCTTCGGCCTTCGGGTAATCCTTGTTCTGCAGCGCCATCTTCGCCGTCGTGTAGTCCGGCGACGAGCAGCCATCGGCGCCCGCGCCTAAATAGCCGACGCCGAGGGCGAACAGCGACAGGGTCAGCCATTGCTTCATCCGCATAAAAGGTCTCTCCTGTGGGGTTTGATTCGGCGAAACCGCCGGGTTGAGCGCACGTGCAGCCGGGGAAGATACGGCCCGACAGCCGACCTGACAAGCGAACCAACCCGCACCGCTTCCGCGTTTCCTGCGGTGCGGTCTGTCCGAGCGTCCCCAGCAGACGGCGTATCTTTGGGGCGAAACCCCTTCCTCTCCCAGAATCCGAGTTCCTTTATGAGCATCCTCGTCGTCGGTTCGGTCGCGCTGGACACGCTGGAGACGCCGTTCGGTCGGGCCGATGACGCGCTCGGCGGCTCGGCGACGTTCATCTCGGCCGCTGCGAGCTTCTTCGCGTCGGACATTCGGTTGGTCGGTGTGGTCGGCGAGGATTTTCCGCAGGATGGAATCGATTTTCTCCGCTCGCGTGGCGTCGATCTCGCCGGGCTGGAGGTCGTGCCGGGCGGCAAGACGTTCCGCTGGAGCGGCCGGTATCACGACGACATGAACGGCCGCGACACGCTCGACACGCAACTGAACGTGTTTGCCGATTTCAACCCGCAGATTCCGGCCGATTGGCGCTCGCCGGACTTCCTCGCGCTCGGCAACATCCATCCGGCCTTGCAGCAGCAGGTGCTTGGGCAGATGGCGAAGCGGCCGAAGCTCGTCGTGCTCGACACGATGAACCTGTGGATCGACCTGACGCCCGACGAGCTGAAAGCGACGATGGCGCGGGTCGATGTCGTCATCGTCAACGACACGGAAGCGCGGCAACTGACCGGCGAGTCGAACCTGATTCGGGCGGCGAAAGCGATCCGGGCGCTCGGACCGAGCATCGTCATCGTCAAGAAGGGCGAGCACGGCGCGCTCTTGTTCACGCCGACCGCGTTCTTCAGCGCCCCGGCCTATCCGCTGGAGGATCTGTTCGACCCGACCGGCGCCGGCGACACGTTTTTGGGCGGCTTCATCGGCTACTTGGCCCGGACTGGCGATCTCTCGGACGATAACCTGAAGCGCGCGGTCGTCCACGGCTCGGTGCTGGCCTCGTTCTGCGTCGAGGCGTTCTCGGTCGAGCGGCTGAAGACGCTGACCGAGGCCCAAGTCAGCGAGCGGGTCAACGCCTTCCGCGACCTGTCGGCCTTCGCGCTCGAGACGCTCGATCAGGCCGCCGACGAAGCCTGAGCGGTCTGTATCTTGCCTGCTGAAAAGGCGAAAAACAAGCAGTTTCAGCGGGAAAATCAGGGAATCCGATGATCGTCAAGACCGACGCCGTCGTGCTGCGGAGCATCCCGTTCCGCGACACGTCGAAGATCGTCACGCTCTACACCCGTCGCTATGGCCGCGTCTCGGTCGTGGCGAAAGGGGCGCGTGAGATCAAGAGCCGGTTCGGCGCCGCGCTCGAGCCGATGAGCCACATCCAAGTCGTCCTGTTCCGCCGCGAAACCCGCGACTTGCAGACGCTGACTCAAGCCGACCTCGTCCGGCCCTGGCTGAATCTGGTCAACGATCTGGATAAACTCTCGGCGGGTCTGCGCGTGATCGAACTCGTCGCCCAAGCGATGCACGACGAGGACGAGAACCCGGCTGCCTTCAACCTGATCGTCCAAACGCTCGACCGACTCAACAGTGCTCCACCCGAAGCCGCCTCGACGTTGCTGCTGTTCTTCCAACTCCGCTTGGCTGGCGTGCTCGGCTATCAACCGACGTTCGATAGCTGCACACTCTGCGGCGACCCGGTCCTGCCCGACGACGAGCCGACCGGCGTGCGCGAACCCGTCGGCGGTTACCGAACGGCCGCCGGGCCGGTTGTTCCGTTTCTGATCGGTCGCGGCGGCGCGGCGTGTCCAACCTGCGCGCTGACGCACCCGGCTGGCTACAGCGTCTCGCCCGAGGCGATTCGGCTGGTGGACACGCTGCTGTCGGCCCGGATGGACGCCGCGCTTGGGCTGCCGATCCCGCCGCACCTGAAAATCCAAGTCGGTGAGATGCTCGATGCGTATCTGATGCAGCACGTCGAAGGGGTCAAAACGTCCCGCACGGCTCGGGTTTTCGGGCAGATGGAGACGGACACCGCCGGTCGGCCGCTGATCTGAAACCTCCAGCAAATCGCCCCGTAGTGCATCGGTTCGGCCGTTTGGTCGGACTGCGCGACCCGGTTGCAACGCCCGACCGGGGCACGGCGTTTGACCCGGCGAGCGGCAGAACCACGCTGTTTTCGACGGTAAGCTGAGCGAGGAGGAAGCGGTCAAGATGAAAAAGTCATTCTGGACCACGGCGATGGCCGTGGTGGTTGGGGTTGTGTTCGGCGCGGTGCTGGTCAGCGGACTTGATCTGACCAAAGTCACCGGCGCAACGGTTCGAGACGGCATCTCGGCGCTCAGCGGGTTCTCGTGGGAGCGCGGCACGACGGCCCGGCCGCCGGACACGTTCGATCCGCGCATGGGCTTCACCCAGATCGCCGAGTCGGTTGTCCCGACGGTGGTCAACATCAAGGTGACTTCGACGCCGAAGCCGGTCGCCAGCCGTCGCCGGGGCGGCTCGTCGGGCGGTGACGACCCGCAGGCGGAGCTGTTCCGCCGCTTCTTCGGTCAGGGTCAGGGCGACGGACAGGACGCGACGCCGGAGCCGCAGCAGGGCTCAGGCTCGGGCGTCATCATCTCGCCCGAC
>JBBSVG010000336.1:0-4279 GCA_038233775.1 Bacteroidota bacterium
AGCAGTTCGCCGGCCTTTTTCGTGGCCGCGTAGGGCGAGATCGGGTGATCGACCGGATCAGCCTCGGCGAACGGGATCTTTTCGTTGTTGCCGTACACGCTGCTGCTCGAGGCAAACACGAGCCGCTTGTGGCCGCTTTCGCGCATCGCTTCCAGCAGCAGCGCCGTCCCATTCAGGTTGACAGCGACGTACTCCGCCGGCCGCTCGATGGACGGTCGGACGCCAGCCAGCGCTGCCAGATGGACGACGGCCGCGTAACGGCGATCCGTGAACAGTCCGTTGACCGCGTTCACGTCGCGCAGGTCGCCGGTGACGAGTTCGACCGCTGCGCCGGTCGAAGCCGCTGCCTCGCGAACCAGCGCGACGTTGTGCTGCTTCAGTCGCGGGTCGTAGAACGGGTCAAAATTGTCGAACAGGACCACCGACACGCCGGCGCGCACCAGATGCTCGGCCAGATGCGAGCCGATGAACCCGGCGCCGCCGGTGATGAGCAGCGTATCGTTCGGGCCGAGGGTCATAATCGAGCGGTTGGGGAATCGGCGGCGGCGAGGTCGCCGAGCACGGGACGGATGATGAGGTCGATCTCGTGGCCGAGCGTGTCGCGCTCGGTGCCGGGGTAGCGATAGCCGACCGATTGGGCCGCGAGTCGGCGGGTCTCGGGCAGCGTCACGACCGGCGGCGGAGCAGGTAGAGGAACCACGGCGCGCCGAGCAGCGCGGTCACGGCGCCGACGGGCAGTTCGGCCGGGGCGAGGACAAGTCGGGCGACCAGATCGGCGAGCACCAGCGCCGCCGCACCGGTCAGAAACGCCGCCGGGAGCAGCAACCGGTGGTCCGGTCCCCAGAGCCAGCGGCACAGGTGCGGCACGACCAGCCCGACGAAGCCGATCACGCCGCCAAGCGCGACGGTCGCACCGGTCAGGATCGAGGCCAGAAGATACGCGATTTTCCGCACCCGTTCAACGTCCACGCCGAGCTGCGCGGCCCCTTCCTCGCCGGTGGACATCATGTTCAGCGCCCGAGCTTGGGTCCAGAGGCCGACCGCGCAAGCGACGATGACGGGTCCGACGACGGCGATCTCGCGCAGCCCGGCCAGCGTCAGCGTCCCCGTCAGCCAGAGCAATGCTTGGCGAAGCGACTCGCCGGCGAGCGACTGGAGGACGAACACAACCGCCGTGCAGAAGGCGCCGATGACGACGCCAGCCAGCAGCAGCGCGTGGACATCGAGCGTCCGGGCGCGACGGCCGACGGTGTACACGATGGCGACGACGACGAGCGCGCCGAGCGCCGCCGCGACCGGTGTTATCAAGCTCGGTCCGCTGAAACCGCCGCCGCGCAACAAGATCGACAGCAGCGCGCCGACGGCCGCGCCGGACGAGATCCCGAGCACATACGGATCGGCCAGCGGGTTCCGCAGTACGACCTGAAACGTCGCGCCAGCGGTCGAGAGTCCGGCGCCGACGGCGAGCGCAAGCAGGATACGCGGCAGTCGGGCGCCCAACACGACCGAGCGGACGGCGGAATCGACCGGCGCCCCAACGAGCGCTCGGGCCACTTGGCCGACGGCCGTCGGCAGCGCGCCGAACGAGAGCGAGACGAGCGCCACCAGCAACACGATGCCGCCGAGGCCGAGCGTCACGCGGGCCACGCGAGCGGCCGTGACCGGTGGCCGCGCCTTCACGGCGACCGCCGCAGCGAGTCGAGCGCCGCCGCCAGCGTTTCGAGCGCAGCGACGGCTCGGGGGCCGGGGCGCAGCAGCGGATCGGCCGGGACGGTCACAAGCTGCAACCGGGTCGGCAGTCCGCTGCCAAGCCCGAGCAACGAGGCGCGGGTTCGCTGGTCCAACGGATTCGTCGAGCCGACTGGGACGAGCAGGACTTCGGGCCGGATGGCGATGACGCCTTCGCGGTCGAGTTGCGGGTAGGTGACGGGCGAGCGTTCCGGGACGACCCGCGCCCCGGCGAGCTGCGCGATGTCGGCCGGAAACGTCCCAACCGTCGCGGCGTAGAGCGGGTCGTGCGAGACGACGATCAGCAGGCGCGGACGCCGGGCGGTCGTGTCGCGACTTGCGGTGACGGTCGCGATTCGGCGGCGGAGCGAGTCGGTCAGCACCTTTGCCCGAGCCTCAACGCCGAGCGCCGCGCCCAAGTGGTCGAGCGAGGTCAGAATCCCGGCGAACGTGCGCGGCGCGGTTGTATAGACCGACAGGCCGAGGTCGCGCAGTCGGGCGATTTCGGCGGCGGAGTTGCCCTCGGTCGTGGCGATGACCAGATCGGGCTTCATCCCGACGACCGTTTCGAGCGAGAAGCCTTGCAGCGAGCCGACTTTCGGGATCGACTGGGCCGCTTCGGGGAAATCGCAGTACGTCGTCACGCCGACCAAGCGGTCGCCCAGACCCAACGAAAACAACATCTCGGTCACGCTCGGCGCCAGCGAGACGATCCGCTGCGGCGCCGTCGGGATCGTCACGGATTGGCCGACCTCGTCCGTCACGGTTCGGCCGACCGGCGTCGCGGCGGGTTTGCCGCAACCGATCAGCAGCAGCAACGTGAGCAGTAGAATCGGGCGCATGGCGGTCAATTGAACAAGTCCCAATCGACGCCCAAGCGGTAGGTGCGGAGTTCGAGCGGGAACCCGGCGACGGCCGGCGCGGTCCGGTCGGTCAGGTTGCGAATGATGAACGACAGATACACGTCGCGGACGTGGCCGATGAGCATGGCATCAAGCTGATGGCTGGCGCGCAGCGGGGCGGCATCGTTCGAGACAAAAGCGTCGGCGTCGGGCAGAAAACGCTCGCCGTCGTAGCCGCTCCAAGCGCGGCCTTGCAGCCCAAGTTTCAGGTCGAGCGCGTGCTTGAACAGCGGGCGCCAGAAGAACAGCCCGCCCTCGGCCGTCACGGGCGGCTGCCGTTCGACTCCGCCGCGAATCCGGTTGACGCCGAGTTTGCCTTCGGCGTAGAGCCAACCGGTCGGGCGACCGGCGGCGGCGGCGCTGATCCCAAGCGCGGTGCGGGTCGCCGATCCGTTCGTCCACGTCCAACGGTCGGCGGCGGTTGGGATCGCCTCAATCGGGTCGGCGGTGACGGTCAGGTAGCCGTGCAGACGCGGTGTAACGGGGCCGAGTGGGAGCGACAGGTCGCCGGAGAGCAGGCTGATCGTCTCGCGCTTCAGGCCCAGATCGCCCAGAATCACCGTCGCGCCGCGAAGCTGAATCGGACTCGGCAGGTTCTGCGTCAGCATCCCGTCCACCCGCAGCGCCGAGCGACCGGTGCCCAAGCGAAGCCCGGCGGACAGCGTCGGGAAGCTTGTTGCGCCGGGGGCGGCCGAGCCAGCGACCGCCGTCAGCCGCGCCCCGCCCGTGGCAATGAGGCCGGGCGAGACGGTCAGCGTGACCCGACCGGAGACAGCGAGATCGGTCCGGCGGCTGTCCGTCAGCGTCAGCCGGGTCGAGGTCAGATCGTCCAAATGCGCGTCGGCGGCAAGGTCGAGCGCCAGCGGTCCGCGATGGACGCCTTCCGCCGCGACCCGCGCCCCAAACCGCGCATAATGGTCGCTGCCCGGTTCGGCCCTGCGGAGCGAATCGGCGGTTGGGTATGGACTGAACGTCCAGCGGCCGACCGTGGTGTAAACCATTGCCATGACTGGCGCGCCGAGCAGCGTCCCGCGAGCGGACACGTCCGCGTCGTGCTGCTCGCGCACCGCCTCGCCGGCGTGGTCGAGGAAGTCGGCCCGAAACGATGGGATCGGCGGACCCAAATCGTTGCGCTGCGTCAGATAGCCTTTCTGCGACAGCGTGTAACGCTCGACCAACCCAAGCCGCCAACCCGACGGCAATCGCCACGAGAGCCGCCCGACGCCGCGATGCGATTCGAGCCTCGTGTTGAGGATGCGCGTGTCGAGCGTCAGCGGGTTGCCGGTGTAGAGCCGGGCGCTCGAGCCGGATTGGTTGTACTCGGCCAGCACCGTCACGCGCGGCCGGGCGCGAATCCGAAACGACGCCCTCGTGTCGCCGTAGCCGTAACCGCCCTGCCGGTGACGGATGCCGGTGATGGGCACCGTCAACGTATCGGGCGCTTCGTCGGTCAGGCTGAGGCCGACCGGTTGGGTGAGCGGGAGCGCGTCGGCGCCGGTCAGCAGGTCGAGTCGGAGCGGGGCGGGGCCGATGGGCAGCGCGTTGGGATCGAACCCACCGGTGATCGGATCGGTGATCGGTCGCCCGTCCAACCGAACCTCGCCCGCTTCGCGGAGCGAGAGGCCGTCGAGAAACACGCGGTCGGGGCC
>JBBSVG010000337.1:0-4253 GCA_038233775.1 Bacteroidota bacterium
ACTTCGACTTCATCCGGCACACGAAAGACGGCGCCCGGTTCTATCTGTACGGCGATTCGTCTGTGGCCGGCTACCGCCGCGACAGCTTGAGCTACGCCTTCCGCTACCCGACCGCGACGGCCGTGTTCCGGCGGCAACAGTTCGCCCGCGACCAGGTCGAGGCGTTCGTTCACGCGGTTTACGACTCGGTTCACGCGCTCAAGCCGTGGGTTCAGGTCGGCGCAACGGTGCCGGGGATCTATAAAAACCTGACCGATTTCTCCGGCTTCGCGATCTACGACCAAGCGATGACCGACCCGCGTGCGTGGATGGCGGGCGGGTTCCTCGATTACATCGCGCCGCAGATTTATTGGGGAATCGAGGCTAACCCGCGCTTCGCCATCGGCGCCGTCGATTGGCAGCGGAACGCCTCGGGTCGCCATGTCTGGGCGGGATTGGCCGATTACCGCGTCGGCGAGCCGCTGTTGTCGGGGTTCGACAAGCTGGAGACCGAAATGGATTACACCCGAGCGCTGAGCATGGCCGGTCAGATCCATTTTCGCTACGGCTCGCTGCTGGCGACCGATTCGCGCACCGGCGGGCCGTTCATCGACGCGCTCGCCGCTGGGAAATATCGCACGCTCGCGCTCACGCCGACGCCGTCGTGGCTGCCCGGTGCCGCGCCCGAACCGCCGACCGGACTCGACCGGACCGCAACCGCGCTCCGCTGGCGCCCGACCGTCGCCACGCGCTATGCGGTCTATGCCGCGCCGGGCTCGTCGGTGGACATCAGCCGACCGGCGAATCTGGTCGCCGTTACGAGCGACACGACGGTTACGCTGCCGCAGCCGAGCGGGCCGATGGCCTACGCCGTCACGTCGCTCGACCGAACCGACCGCGAGAGCGCCCCGGCGACGCTGACCGTCGGCGCGACCGGTATTGCCGACGACAACAACGCGCCGGACGGCTACGAACTGCTGTCCGTCAGCCCGAATCCGTTCAACCCGACGACGACGATCCGCTATCGGCTCTCGGCGGTTGGCGCGGTCACTCTGGAGATCTGCGCCGCGCTCGGGCAAGGGGTCGCGCGGTTGGTCGATGAAACCCAAGCGACCGGTGCCCACGAGGCGACGTTCGACGGCAGCGACCTCGCCACCGGCGTGTATCTCGTCCGGCTGACGGTCGGCGACGGTCCGCCCGACGTGCGCCGGTTGACGCTGGTCAAGTAGGCTTCACTTTATCGGATTCGACGCTGTGACTTTTCGCTCGCTTTCGCTGATCGTTCTGCTCGCGCTGCCCGCCGCCGCGCTTGGCCAGACGACGGTTGCCTCGCCGGACACGACCGCGCGGCCGGTTCGCAGCGGCAACCCGCTGCCGCAGCCGGATGTGCGGGTCGATACGACCGGCGCCCCGGCGCCCGACACGCCGACGAGTCCGGGGGCGACCGACCGGCTGACCAACCCGGCGCCGACGGAAACGCTCGGTCTGGGCGCGCCCGGCACCGGTCCCGACGAGACGAACCCGGCCACCGGTCGGCGCGGCGACCCAACCGTCACGCCCAGCAACACCGGCACAACGACGCCGCCGACGGCAAACGGGGTCGATCCGGCCCACACGCGGTTGCCCGGCGCGGCGCCGACGAACGCGCCGTGGTGGCGTCGGCGGCGTGGGGCGGCCGTCGTGCTGAGTTCGCTGATTCCCGGCGCGGGACAGACGTATTTAGGCGCGAAGCTGAAAGGCGGGCTGTTCTCGGCCGCCGCGTTTGGCGGGATTCTGGCCGCTGTGCTGGCGAACGATGCGTTTCAGGGCGAGGACGAACGGCTGGTCGAGTTGCAGCGCAGTTACCTGAACGCGCCCAATTACGCGACGGCGCAGGCCCGCTATGACGCGGTCACCAAAGGCGAGCAAGACCGCGACCACGCTCGAACGGTCGGTCGCACCGCCGTCGCTGTCACGGCTGCCGTCTGGGCCGCGAACCTGATCGACCTGTCGCTGCTGACCCGCGAGGACGGCTCGACGAAGCTCGGTTTCACCGTTAACCGACTGTCCGGCAGCGGAACGGCCGCGCTCGGCCTACGACTCGACTGGTGACCCCCATGAACCCGTTCAAAAAGGATCATTCGATGGATCTCAGCGCCAGCCGTTGGCTCGCCGGACTGCTCGTGGCGTCGGCGCTGGTCGGCGCGTCGGCTTGCGGCGGTGATTACGAGCCGGTTGCGGCCTACCATGGGACGCTCGTCCCGGCGCCGACCGGACTGACCGCCCGGATCGACAGCGTCGCTGGCAGCCGGACGCAGGTCCGGGTCCGGCTCGACTGGAGCCACCCGATGCCGTCGGTCGTCGCCCGTTACCAGATCCGCCGCCGTGACCTCAGCAGCGCGGTGCCGACGTTCCTCACCGTCAAGGACACGACCGCGACGACCGCCCAGTTCCTACAGAACCGCCCAACGGCGACCGACTCGATCCGCATTGAGGTGACCGTCCAAGCGGTCGGCACCGAGCAGGCGCGCGGCTTCATCGGTCCGGCGGCGGCGCCCGTGACGCTCACCATTCGAAAGTAAACCCCGGCGGTCGGTCTCGCTCCCAGCGGCGCTGACAGCCTCTTTTTCCACGCAACCCAACCCATCGGAGGGTTCGATGCGACTCCAGGTTACACGACCGCTCACGGCAGCAGCAGCCTGTCTGGCGCTGACCGCCGCCCTGAGCACCAGCAGCACCGCGCAAACCCGCGACCCCAACTCGTGGGTCGAGGTGGACAACTCCGACGTCACCGTTTACGGCGACGGCTCGAAGGCCTACGAGGAGAGCGCAACCGGGCTCGAAGCGTGGGGCAACTCGACCGTCGGCTATTTGGGCAACAACCGGGTCGCCATCGCGACCAACGACACGAACACGTTCGCCCGCTACCGGCCGAACGTCCCGAAGACCGGCTATTACCTGGTCTATCACACGCTTCCGGCCACGTCGAACGCGCTGACCAACGCGCTCTATCTCGTGACGCCGTTCGGCTCGGCGCAGGCCGACTCGTTCCGGGTCAACCAGAACGAGGTCAACAGCGTCTGGGTCCCGTTGGGCGTGTTCCAGTTCATCGAAGGGACCAACAACACGACCGAGATCAAGAAGGATCTGGTCGCGCTCCGGGCCGGGACGTACCTCCGGGCCGATGCGTTCCGCTACCTCTCCAGCACCACGCCGGATGCGCCGGACCTCGAGTTCGGTCGCCGGGGACTGACCCTGTTTGCCCGCGCGACAAAGGCGTACGGCGATGCCTCGTTGGGCAATGCGCTGCCGCAAACCGTCACGCTGTTCAACCTCGGCACCCAGCCGCTGAACGTCTCGTCGCTGCGGACGTACTCGACCGCGTTCACGGTTGACAAGACCAGCGGGACGATTGCGCCCGGCGGCAAGCTCGACCTGACCGTGACCTTCCGGCCGAACAAGGAGGGCGCCGTCGCCGACTCGCTGGAGATTCTCTCGAATGACCCCGACGAGCCGCGCGCGACGCTCCGCCTGTCCGGCAACGGCGTCTCGTTCTACTCGATCATCGACGAGGAATCGGCCAGCAGCATTCCGGGCAACTCGTATGTCGAGGTCGGATCGAACTGGGCCAACTCGGCCAAGTTCCCGCTCGCCTACGTCCCCTACGGGACGACGACGCCCGTCACGTCGGCCCACAGCCGGGTCGCCAACCCGACCACGCCGGAGAACGCGGCCAAGTTCATCTTCGGCAACGGCGTCCCGCAGGCCGGGTTCTACAACATCGACATCGGCATCCCGGCGACAACCAACGCCTCAACCAGCGTCGAGATCGCCGTCGTCCAGCCGGGCGTGAGCGACACGGTGTTCTTCCGCAACGTCAACGAGAACACCAGCTCGGGCACGTGGCGGACGGTCGGAACGGTGCAACTGATCCCGAGTTTCCCGGTCGAGGTCATCTTCCAGAAAGCCAACGCCAGCTATCTGCGCGTCGATGTCGTCCGGCTGCGGCAACTGCCGTCGGCGCCTACGGCCGAGCCGAGCCCGACGAGCATCGCCTTCGGGGAGATCCCGTTCGACCGGGCGCTGCGCGAGAGCGACACCAAGTACAAGCAGACCGTCACCGTCACCAACCGGGGCCAGGAGAACCTGACCATCACCGGCTACAAGTTCGCCGCCGGGGCCGACTCGAAGTTCTCGCTGGTCGAGCCGCCGGCCTTCCCGGTCGTCGTCCCGAGCGCGGGCGGTTCGGCTTCGTTCACCGTCGCCTTCGAGCCGACCGACTTCGGCGCCGTCTC
>JBBSVG010000338.1:0-4237 GCA_038233775.1 Bacteroidota bacterium
GACTGGTCGTGGTCAGCCCGCCGCGCATCGTTAGCTCGCCGTCCTCGGTGCCGAGCAGCAAGTTTCCGGTCACGTTGGCGACGAGTTCCTCGCCCAGCTTTCGGTTGAGGATGAAGCGAATCCGCGCTTCGGTCGGGATGTTCAGCTTGAGCTGCATCGTCAGCGCGTCGAGATACGTCCGCTCGACCGGTCGGGCGACCAGTCGGGCCAGCCGCTGCCGGATCAGCGCCCCGGTCGAATCGACGGTGATCGACCGGAGCGAATCGCGCGAGATGATCGTGATGAAGCCGTCGTTGCCGTAGGCCTCGGCGGCGGCCGAGCTGGCTATCGGGATGATCAGCTCCGACCCGGCCAGCGTCAGGGCGCCGGTCAGTCGCGGCGCGTTGAGCGGACCTTGATAGACGATCTGGCCCGTCGCGATTGCCCGGCCAGCGATGTCGATTCCGCCCTCGTCGGCCCGGTCGAAGCCCAAGAAATCGGTCAGTTGCGCCGTCAGGTCGAGCCGGGTCGGGAGCAGCTTCTCCAGCACGATCCCGCCATTGAGCCGCGCCCGCCCGTCGCCGCCGCGCACGGTCAGATCGACGATGCGGACCGAATCGGCCGTCACGAGCAGCAGCCCGCGCAGATCGGTGTGCCGCACGCCAGTCGGCAGAAACGTGAACGCCGTCGGCGAGATGGGAATATTGCCGTCCACCAGCGGGCGCCGCAGCGTGCCGCTGACGTCGAGTTCGATCTTCAGCGACCCGACCACGTCGCGGACGTAGGGGAAGAACAGCGGGACGATGGACAGGTCGATCCGTGGCCCGCGCACGTTGATGCTGACTGCGCTGTCGAGTTTGACCCGATCCACGCCGACGGGAACCGAGTAGCGCAGGTCGATGGGGATCGAGCCGTAGGCCGAGAGTTGGTTCTGCGGCTTCCCGGCGCCGGTCTTCAGCGAATCGTCGAGCGCGGCCTTGACGATCAGCCGCTGGTTGTGATACACGGCGCCGCCGGTGAAACGCTGGAAGGCGAACCGGTCGTAGCGGACCGAATCGAGCGAGAACGAGAGCGAATCGAGCGGATCGGCCATCTGTCCGCCGAGGGCGAGCGTCAGGTTCAACCGACCGACGAGCGGAACCGGGTCGGTCGGCCGGACGAACGCTTGGATCGTGGCGACCGACAGGTTCTCGACCGTCAACCGCAGCGTCTGCTCGCCGTTGGCCCGGAGCCCGCCGGTCGCGGCGATCCGCTGGCCCGCATTCTCAAGTTCGAGCCGACCAATCTGCGCTTCATCTCGACGGTAAATCGCCTCAATCGGCCCCGTGTTGCGCCATTGTTCGCCGGCAACCGCGAGCGAGAGCGAAAGCAGCGACAGGTCGTATTGGTCGGGCGTGATGCGAAGCGACCCGTTCAGGTTGGCCCGCGCATCGAGCGAATCGGCGGCGGCATCGACGAACAGCGACAGCTCGCGCTCGCGATAGGTCGTCTGCAAGATCGGCTTGGTGACGACGAACGTCCCGAAGCGGATCGCGGCGGCCGTGAGGGTGAACGAACCGTCTGTCGCCTCCATCAGCGACGCGGGCGCCATGTGGTCGAAGGTGAAATCGGCGGTCAGGTTGCGGCTGGCGAAGGTCGTGTCGTACCAGAGCGTGTCGGAGAGCAGCCGGCCGGAGAGCGAGAGGTCGTCGGTGTTGCCGCGCAGCGAGCCCGACAGGCTGGCGCCCGCGTCGAACGGCCGCAACCTGAGCGGCGCGGCGAGCAAGCGGACGTTCTTCAACTCGGCCCGATACTCCAGATCGACATCGCGCCGGAGCCTCGGGACGGGCGTCGGGCGGCTGCCCCGTGCGCTGCCCTGCGCCGCGCGACTGGCCGCGTTCGGCCGGTTCGACCGGTTCGTGACGACCTCGGCCGCTACGGCCGCCGCCCGCTGCCGACTCGCAACAGCCGACGAATCGAACACGATCAGGTTCTCGGCCAGCGTCCGGCCGAGGGCCGCGCCGAAAACGGTCCCGAGCGTCGTCAACCGGTCGAGGTCGAAGTCGCCGATCACGTCGGCGTCGAGCAGTCCGCTGCGGACCGACAGGCGCCGGATCGTGTCGGTCGAATCGGCGATCTCGACGATGGCGGTCGCGCCGGGAATCGCGCGGCGGTTGACCGTCGAACCTGTGTCGAGCGCGAGTTCGAACCGGCCGCGCAGGTCTTCGAGCGTGAAGCCGCGACCGGCGCCGTCGAGCGTAAAGGTCAGGCTCGTGCGGAGCGAATCGTTCAGCAGCAGCGGCGCCAGATCGAGCGTGCGGGCGTCCGTGTGGATCGTGTACGACGGGATGCCGCGTCCGCCCCAAGCGTTGCCCAAGTCGGCGGTCAGCGTCAGGTCGAGCTGGCTCGGTCCGCTGGCGAGCTTGCCGTCGAGCGCAAGGTGTTGACCGCGCAGCGTCCCGTTGGTCGTCAGCCGGTCGAGCCGCCGACCCATCAGCATCGATCCGGTCAGATTCCCGGCGAACTTGACGTTCGTTCGGCCCGGATCGTAGCCCGAGCCGTCGAGCCGCAGCCGACCGGTCAACCGCGAGCGAAGCGTCGGGTCGGCGAGCAGCGCGGCCAGATTGACGGCGTGCAGGTCGATCACGCCGTTGTAGCCGAGCGGAACGCCGCGCACGGTGGCGGCGGAATCGGGCACGTCGAGATCCACGTCCAGCCCGATCCGGCCGACGCGCGCGGTTCCGGCGTCGAGTTCGAGGGCGAACTGATACGGGGTGCCGTTGAACCGGGCCGACCGAACATCCACCGGACCCAAGTACGCATAATCGGGCAGGTCGAGCCCCGGCAGACTCGTCAGCAGATCGCCGGGGTGCAGCGTGCTCGGCGCGGTCGTCGTCCAAACCATTTCGGGCGTTGCGCTCGGCAGCCCGACGATCCGGCCGCTTAGATGCAGGTCGCTCCGCTCGGTCGCCAGATCGGCCCGCTGAATGACGAGCGAATCGAGCCGACCGTTGGCAACGAGCGTGGCCGACTGGAGCTTGCCGCCGAGCATCTCGGTGTTCGGCGCGAACCGTTGCAGGTCGCGGATCTCCAGCGGTCGGGCAGCGAGGCTGAGGTCAATAGGCGCCTGGTAGAGCCGGTCGAGCGAGAAGTCTCGCCGCACGTCGATCCCGAAGCGGTGCCGACCGGCCAGCCGCGAGTCTCGCGTCTCGAGCGCGAGGCTGTCGAGCTGGAACTGCGTCGTGTCGAGCGTGACGTCGGTTGTCAGTCGGCGCAGGACCAGCCCGGCGTTCGGCGCGGTCAGGCTGAGTTGGGCGATGTGGGCGCGGTAGGTCGTCGGCGTTAGGTCGAGCGCGGCGGTGAGTTCGAGGTTGCGAACGTCGAGATCGTCGTAGTTGACCGCGTCGATGGCCCGCTCGACGGCCGTCTGGCCGATGGTCGTGTCGCGACGCGAGGCCAAACCCAGCAGCGCGACCGAATCGGTGACGGCGAACCGGCCGCGCCGGATGACGAGTTGACCCACGGTCACGCCCCACGTCCCGGCGGCGGCGGTCGTGTCGATCACGGTCGTGTCGGCCGCCGTCAGGTGCGTCACGCGGCCGACGTTCCAGACGCCGTCGGTGTAGCGGCGCAACTCGATGCGCGGCCCGGCCAGATCGAGCCGACTGATCGTCAGTTGACTGTGGAGCAGATCGAGCGGTGAGAGCCGGAGTTGCAGCGTATCGACGGCGGCGACGAGGGCGCCGAGCGAGTCCCGAACGACGACGTCGTGCAGATCGAGCCGACTGAACAGGTTGCCCTCGATCTTGCCGAGCGCGACCGTTCCGGCCAGCCGCTGGTTCGCTTCCCGGACAATCGTCGCCCGCAGCCAGCTTTTAAAGGTATCGGTCTGGGAATACAGCACGAGCGAGCCGATGGCGATGGCGAGAGCCACCACCACCCCGAGTCCAGCGCGGAGGCCGGACGAGATCGCGCGCGTGAAGAGAGACAAGCTGGGGAACGGTCAGAATCAGGTCGGCTCGTCGCGGCGGCGCTGCGTCCCGCGAGCGGAGGCCGAGGCCGGGTCGAGCCCGTGACGGGCGAGGATGGTGCCGATCAGGTCGGTTGACGAGCGGTCCGGCGTGAGTGGGATCGTCCGCACCTCGCCACCGGCCGCTTGAACGACCGCGCGACCGACGATCTCGGCTATCGGCCAGTCGCCGCCCTTGACCAGAATGTCGGGCACCAGCGCCGCGATCAGCTCGGCCGGCGTGTCGCTCTCGAAGATCACCGCCGCATC
>JBBSVG010000339.1:0-4227 GCA_038233775.1 Bacteroidota bacterium
CTGCGCCGACCCGGCAGCGAGCAAGAGGACCGCAACGAGCAGCGCGAACGGTCGGCGGAGCAAACCGGCGAACCGGCAAAAGGCAGAACGTGTCATGGGCGCGGGGCTGACGGTGTGCTCAGTTCGGACGGGGGCGTGGCACCCGGTGCCGGGCAACCGACCGGCAGCGAGCACGGTCGGGCGCGGCGGACGGTTCAAGCCTTGATCAAACGGGATGCGGCGGAAGGCGGGCGGACTGCCGGCCGGTGTCGCCATCCCCTCTCAGGGTCGATCAGGCGGGGCCGGTCGGCGGTTCCGGCGGGCAATATACGGCCGGTCGCCGGGCATGTCAAGGCAACCGGGCGACTTCCTGTTCTGCGTAAACAAAGCGCCTCGCTCTTCGAAAAATCAGGGCTTGACCCGGTTCAACCGCAATCTTTCCGCGCTTGGAACGCTTGACAACCCCCGTTTTGGTTCGTAACATACCAGAGCCGTTCACCCCCGACGGTAATGCCTGTGGTCGTTCATGCTTTTGTCCCGCTCTAATCTGTAGAGTCGGGACGCTCCACACCATCACCATTCGGGAGGTTGTATGTTCTCTATTCGCCGTTGGCCCTTCGTGGCCGTGTTCGCCGTGGCGATGCTGTCTCTGTTCGGGTGTAATACTCAGGAGTCTGTCGGTCCCGATTCGAGCAACGATGCAGGTGTGGCAACGCCCGCTACTCCTCTATTTAGCGGTGGAGGTGGTGTTCCGCAGCACACCTACGAGCTACAGATCACACTCGTCAACTCCTTAGGACAGACGGTGAGCAACGGAGATGTTGATGTCTACGCGCAGAAGCTGACCAACACTACTGGAGATGTTGGCAATGCCTCCGGTTCCCCGCTGATCGACAATAACAACCTGACTGCCTATATCCGCTACGACTTTACTGGGCCAAACAGCCCAGCTGTTCGTCACTTGGAATCTGGTGCATACTACCTGTTGTATACGCCAGACAGCAAGAACGCTATTCTGTTCCAAGGTGTCAGCTTCGATACGTATTTGACATACAACGTCTCAACGGAGTTGTTCGCCATCACGTCTGTAGGCAGTGGAAGCTACGCTGGTCTCGCAACGCCCAAAGTCCTGAGCGTTGGTCATGTTGGTGGTACTCTGGATACTGGTGGCCCAAATCAAATCACTCCGGGATACTACGAGGGAGGAGCTGATTATGTCGGAACCCCCATCATTCAATACATGATGGGATATGCCTCTGGGCTACAGATTACCCCGAAATTTTACTTTCGGGTTCCGAACGTCAAGCTGTATTACACACTCAACAGCGGCAGTTCTTGGTCGGTGATTAACTCGGGTCTTTATGCCGTCAATGGTGTTAGCGAGTGGAGCGTGCCGTTCGTAAACGATGACACTCCATTTGGATTGAAGGCGGAAGATCTTGACACCGGCACGACCGTGGTCAATCTTAGTGAAGGGCTCTCAGTCCTTAATTTCTGATAGCTTGCATCATCAACTACATGGAGCAAGACCCCTCGATTTGAAGGGGTCTTGCTCTAAAGCCAAATCAATTCCATGAACATGCAGCTATCGCGTTATTCGATCCCGCTCGTGGGTCTGGTCATCGGTGTTGCCGCCGCCCACGCCCAGACCGGTGTGCAGACCATCGCCACGTATAGCCCCGTCGTCGGTGACACGTCTGTGTACTACACGAACGGTCGTAACTCGCTCAACGGCGCCGGCGTCTCGGAATCGTCGGCCGATGCCTTTCCCCTTCGCGGTCTCGTGGCGCTGGATGCAGATGGCGACGGTAAGAAGGAGATCGTCGCAACCGACTATACCGGCGGTGGCCGTGTTCATGTCTTCAAGCTCGTCAACGGCAACCAACTGGAGTTGATCTGGAGCTCTGCCAAGGTCGAGAACCTGACCAACGGCTCCAACCCTCGTTCGGTGACAGTCGCCGATCTGGACAACGACGGCAAGCCTGAGATTCTCGCTGTCATCGGTGGCACGACCGGCACACCGGCCAACCGGGGGCTGAACATCTGGGAGTACAACGGGGACGGAACGTGGGGCGGGCCGGGCAACGTCGCAACCTACGTTTATAACTACGAGCCGACCCCTGGCGCGTCGATGAACACGGAGGAGATTCAGGCGGCCGATGTCGATGGGGATGGCATCACCGAGGTAATCATCGCTCACAACGGACCCAACGCTACGGACGGATACTATATCATCTCGCTGGAGGCTGGTGACATCGGGTCCGGGTTCGAGAGCTTCAAGATCGAGCCGGAGCCGTTCAAGACGAAGGTTCCATCCACCTCTAACAACTACAGCGCGGCCCTCGGCGGCGGTAGCCCCGAATCAGGATTTGCGGCTGACCTCAACGGCGACGGCAAGCCCAACGAGATGGTCTTCAGCGCGATCAACGGGTTCCAGACGACTATTTTGGTCGCTACGGGTCCCGATACCTATCGGACGCTGGATACACCCAACTCCTACCACCGGCAACTGTCTACCTCGATTGACGACTATTCCATCGACGGGGTGGTGGCCGATGTGGACAAGGATGGGAAGCAAGAAGTCTATCTGAGTTCGGTTCAATACGGTCATCTCTTCGTGGTTACCTACCCCAAAGGAGATCCCGTCACGTCGATCACCGGTGACAATGTCCGCAAGCTCTCCAGTCTTGCTCGGGCAACGTTCGGCATGACGGCTGGCGATCTGAACGGCGATGGTCGTATGAGCATCTACACGAGTGGCACAGCTCTCCCAGCCAATGCGACAGGCAACTCGCTCACCCGTGTGTGGGAATTTGAGTACAATGGTACCGGCGATGCAGGCGATTCGACAAGCTACACCCTTCGTCCGCTCTATCAGAGTTCAGCCGCCGATCAGGTCGCTATGCACAAGATCGTTTTCGATTCGGCAGGTGCTGTGGTTCGGACGCAGTTGATTTCGCCCAATCCCTTCGTGGTGGACATGGACTATGCGGGTGATCTGAACGGCAACGGTCGCAACGATCTCGTCATCGGCTACCAGAGCATTCCGGATTCGCTCGTGACAGAGTATCAGTCCTACGATGCGACCGCTGCTCGGTACATCGCGACCCGGCGTGAGGTGGTTGGCAATCCCACTCGGCAGCTGATTCGGGTGCTGGAGTACGATGGCACGACGTACGTATCGCAGGATTACCCGATGGTCACGCCGGATCAGTACAAGCTGGAGCAGAACACGCCGAACCCGTTCAACCCGACGACGAGCATCCGCTACTACCTGCCGATCAACAAGGCGGTCACGCTATCGGTCTATGACGTGCTCGGCCGCGAAGTCCGCCGGATCGTCTCGAACGAGACGCTGATGGCTGGCTGGCACACGGCTGTGTGGGACGGTAAGGACGTCGCTGGCACCTCGGTCGGCTCCGGCACCTACCTCTACCGCTTGACGTTCGGCAACTTCAACCTGACGCAGCGGATGACGCTCGTCAAGTAACCGCTTCACCGCCGGGCGCTCGAACCAACTGTCGAGCGCCCGGCGACGGTTTGCCCAAGATGTTTCCCCATCAATCCGACCAACAGAGGAGTCCGCCCGATGCCACACCGCTTCCTCCGCCGTACCACGCTGGCCGCCGGGGCCGTACTCGCCCTGAGCGCCCTTGCTCCCGCTGCCCAAGCCCAGACGAACAACTGGATCTTTCAGTACGCCACGCAGGACGACCGACCCAACGGGACCGGACACAACACGGCCGGTGTCGTGGCGCTCGGGCCGGAGAACGATTTCGTCGCGCTTGTCGCGCAGCAGGGGACGCCATCGGCCGCCAATGCCCGAGCGGGCAACTATCTGGTCGGCTATCGCAGCGCCGACAGCACCCACGGCCGCATCCACGGCGCGATCTACGGGTCCGCCGAGGCTGCCAGCTTCCAGCAGCGGTGGGAGTCGGGGCTGGAGGAGCCGGTCAAGATGACCCGCGCCCGAGTCATCGCCCACTCAGATGCGACGCCGACCTACGTCTATGTCGCCAACAACGACGCCGACCACAACATCCTCGTCTTCGAGGTTCAGGCCGACACCCTCGCCTCGACCGAGTATCGGATCGCCACCGGTTCCCGGCCCATCTGGGCGATTGCGGCCGATGCGGCGGGCAACATCTACGTCGCCGTCGATTCGTCGGCCACCGGCGAGACCGATGATATTCGGGTTTACGAGGGCGTGAACTCCAAAACCGAATGGGCCACCGACCATGTGCTGGC
>JBBSVG010000340.1:0-4225 GCA_038233775.1 Bacteroidota bacterium
CCGGTGTGGGTCCGCCGGGTCGAGAGCGCGTGCTTGTCGTACACGTCGGCGATGGCCCGCATCATCCCGCCGGAGTAGATCGGCACTTCGGGGATGTACTGGCCCTTCATCAGCGAGTAGATCGTCGTCAGGATCTCCTGCGAGCGGCCGAGGGCGAAGCACGGGATCAGCACGGTCCCGTTGCGGTCGATCACTTCCGTGATCGCCTTGCCCAGCCGGAGAATCTCACCGCGACGGGTGACGCTCTCGGCGTGCTTGTTGGCGCCCTGCGTGCATTCGAGCACGAGCACATCGACCGGACCCTCGGGGAAGTCGAGCCCCTTGATCAGCGTCTGGTTGGGCCAGCTCACGTCGCCCGAATGGAAAATCCGCTTGCCGCCGACTTCCATCATCACGCCGGCCGAGCCGAGGATGTGCCCGGCGTCGTGCATCGTGACCCGAACGGCCTCGCCGTTGCGGCCTTCGATCTCGAACGGCGCGTCGTAGCGGTGCTGCTCGGCCAGTTGGGCCAGCGCCTCGACCGTCGGCCGGTCGAACAGCGGCAGATACGGCAGGTTCTTCTCAACCTTCTGTCGGGTCTGAACCTTGACCGATGAGTTGAGCATGACCTCGAACAGATCCCGCGTCGGGATCGTCATGTGCAACCGCATGTGCGGATACTGCGTCAACGTGACCGGGACCGAACCGATGTGGTCGTGGTGGGCGTGGGTCAGGATGAACGCGTCAAGCGCGTGGTCGCGGAGCATCTCGATGGGCGGCAGCGCTTCCGCGCCGTCGAAGTGCGGGTTCATCCCGCTGTCGATCAGGATCCCGGTCCCGTTGAGATGATAATAAAAGCTGTTGGCGCCGATCTCCTGGGCACCGCCTAAGGCCATGAATTCCATGCAATCCCGTCTTAAGGGTCAGTCGCGGCCCCGGCGTCGCTTCTTGCGACCCGTCCGGGAACCGTTGGATGTCGTTGGTTTCGTTGCCCGTCCTTGCACAAAGGGGACGCCAAAGCCCTTGCGCCGCAAAGCGCTCGGACTTTTAATCGGACTGATCGTCCTTGCGGCGGGCTGTCGCGGACCCGTGATCTACCGCCGGGTCGCCATCGGCGAGGCCCCGCCGGCCGACCCGCGTCAGGCCGAGTTCGACGCGCTCTCGGTCGATCTGTCGCTTCGGATCGAACCCGACGACGGTGCGCTCTCGGGCACGGCGACCTGGACGCTGCGAGCGGTTCAGCCGCTCGACACGGTCGTGCTCGACCTGTCCAACGCCGGTCTCTCGGTCAGCAACGTGACCCGCGCCGACGGCCGGTCGCTGGCGTTCGATCATCGTCACGACCGATTGGAGATCCGGCTCGATCAACCCGCCCGACCCGGCGACACGGTTCGCTTCGCCGTGCAGTACAGCGGCACGCCCAAACCGAGCGGATTCGGTTCGTACTTGGTGGATCGGCACGGTCCAACGGACGACCCGGAGCGCTCGCCGGTCGTCGCCACGCTGTCCGAGCCGTCGTTCGCCCGAAGCTGGTGGCCGTGCAAGGACGTGCCCGACGACAAGCTGACCGCCACGGTCCGGCTCAGCGTCCCCAACGGACTGACCGGGATCAGCAACGGCCGGTTGATCTCGCGCCGCGCCGACGGGGACGACCGAACCCAGTTCAGCTGGCGGACCGATTACCCGACCGCGCCGTACCTGATCGCCTTCGCCGTCAGCGATTATGTGTCATTTACGGGCTCGGTTCGGCTGACCGACAGCACGCTCGTTCCGCTCGGGTTCCACGTCTATCCCGAGGATGCGGCCCTCGCCCGGCGACAGTTCGCCCGAACCGGCGAGCAAGTCCGCTTCTTCTCCGACCGGTTCGGCGTCGATTATCCGTTTGCCCGCGAAGGCTACCGACTGGCGACGTTTCCGTGGACGGGCGGGATGGAGCACCAGACGGTTTCGTTCCTCGTTCGCCCCGGCGAGATGGACGACGATGCCTACAGCTCGCTCCAAGCGCATGAGCTGGCGCACCAGTGGTTCGGCGACAGCGTCACGCTGGGCGACTGGAACGAGACGTGGCTGCACGAGGGGTTCGCTACCTACGCGGAAGCGCTCTGGGCGGAAGGCGTTGCGTCGAAACGAAGCGGTCCGGCCGCCGGTCGCGCCACGCTGAGCCGGGCGATGGAGGATTTGATCGAGCCGTTCGATCCCGACCCGCTGGCCGATCCGGTCGGCTTTCCGTTCGACCGGACCGTGTACCGCAAGGGCGCGTGGGTCGTTCATATGCTCCGCCGCGAGATCGGCGACCGGGCCTTTTTCGGCGCGCTCAAGCTCTATTTAACCGAGCACGCCTACGGCAACGCGACGACGCTCGATCTGCAACAGGCTGCCGAACGCGCATCGGGTCGAAATCTTGGCTGGTTCTTCGACCAGTGGGTCCGCCGCCCCGGTCCTGTCCCGACGCTCGCCGACACGACCGTCAGCCGCGACACGACCGGCGGCGCCATCGTCGCCTTCACGCTGCGGCAAACGGGTCCGCTCTACCGCTTGACGGTTCCAGTCCGCTTCACGCTGCCCGACGGTTCGACCCGAGGCTACGCGCTGCCGACCGACCGCCGCGCCCGCACCTTTCTCGCCGTCATGCCCGCCGCGCCGATCCGCACCGAGATCGACCCCGAGGCGTGGCTGCTGTTCAACCCTGCCATGCGCTCAACCAAGCCGCCGTCCGGGGCGCCCGCGCGCTGACGGCTGGATCGAGCAGATCGCGGCGCAACCGAGCGAGCGCCACGCCGTCGTCCACGTCGTACCAGACCGGCAGCGGGACGAGTTCGACCAGCGCCGGGCCGAGCCGCCGCAGCGCCTCGCGGTACACCTCGGGGTGGGAATAAGTGCGCCCGCTGAACAGGTCGGGGTGGCCCGGCTGCAAGCCAAGCAGGTAATAGCCACCGTCGTCGCTCGGCCCGAGCACCACCGTTGGATTGGGCGACCGCACGGCCCGGAGCGCGGCGGCAAGATAGTGTTCCGGCAAACTCGGGTGATCCGTCCCGATCACGACGGCGCCCGCTGCCCCGGCGACAAAGGTTTCGGCGAACGCAAGCGCCATCCGCTCGCCCAACCCGTCGCCTTGTTGCCGGTGGACCGTTACCGCCTCGGGCAGCGCCAGCGACGCGACCGCCGATGCGAGCGCGTTGTCCGGCAGATCGGTCGCGAGGTAGAGCCGAATCTCGGGCGCGTTGGACAGCGCTGCGTATTGGCCCAGCGCGTCGCGGAGCATCGCGTCGTAGAGCGCCGCCGCGCCGACCGCGCCGAGCGTCGGGATCAGCCGCGTCTTGACCCGACCGGCCTCGGGCAGCTTGGCGAAGACGATCAGCGCAACCGTCACGGCAAGCCCCACGCGCTCAGACTGTCGGCCAGAATCCGGGCGGCGAGCGCCTGGCCTCGTGGCGACCAATGCGTATCAGTCGCATAATAATACAGCAGATCAGGCCGCGCCCGCGCCGCGCGCCGCAGCCCGTCGGCGACGTTGACCGTGCGGACGCCGCGAGCCGTCAGCAGCGCCGTCAGCGTGTCGATGGCGCCGGGATGAACAGTAAGATCACGCGGCAGCCGGTCGGGATAGATCGCGCCTTTGTCCGGGGCGACGAGGCACACGAGCACCGTCCCGCGCTGCGCCAACTCGTCCCGCAGCGACGCGAGCACATCGGCAACGTGGGGCAGGGCGGCGAACCGCTCCGTCGAGTTCCGAGCGATGGCGAATTCATCGGCGACGAACAGCATCGGCGGTCCGCCGTCGGTGGGCTCTGCCGGACCGATGAGGATGCCCGACGAGCCGCGACCGGTCAGCGTCCAGCGCGCTTCTCGGACCAACCGATTAACCCAGCGGCCGGTCGGCGCCGTCGCTGTCAGGTACCGGTCGATATTGCCCGGCCAGGCGAGTGACTGTTGCCAGCGGTCCAACAGCGTGACGGGCCGCCGCAGTCGCCGTCGCACCGCTGCCATCGTGTCGAGCGCCGAGCCCCCCAGCGTCCGCTCGGCCAGCTCGACGACGACGACTCGGGGCGGCGACTGCCGGAAGATTGGGTCTTCGAACAACCGCGCCCACGACAGCGTCTGCCGACCGTCGATGGCGTTGTTGTACACCGAGACGCTAATCCGGGCCGCGAGGGTGTCGCCGATGACGTCGAAGTTGAAGTACGAATCCCCGCTCAGCACGACCGGATACGGCGGCGGCCCGGCGGCCCGGTCGCCGACCGCGTTC
>JBBSVG010000341.1:0-4222 GCA_038233775.1 Bacteroidota bacterium
CGCTCCACTCAGGATGACAGATGCGCGACCTGCGGCGGTGGCTCCGTTCATGGATTCGACAGGCTCACCACGAACGGAGAGCAACCTTGCACACTGATTTTGGAACCCGGATCAGAACTCGTCCTCGAACATCCCGTCGGGGGTGATGACGGCGCCGCTGTCGGCGATCTCCTCGGTGGTGCCCATCAGCTTTGCCCGGATGGCGGCCTCGAGCTCGTCGGCGAGCGTCTGGTTCTCCATCAGCAGCTTCTTGACGCTGTCGCGGCCCTGACCGATCCGGTCGTCGCCGTAGGAGAACCACGAGCCGCTCTTCTTGATCATCCCATGCTCGATCCCGAGGTCGATCAGCTCGCCGGTCTTGGAGATACCCTCGCCGTAGATGATGTCGAACTCGACCTCGCGGAACGGCGGGGCGACCTTGTTCTTGACGACCTTGACTTTGGTCCGGTTGCCGATCACGTCGGTGCCGTCCTTGATCGCGCCGATCCGGCGAATGTCCATCCGCACCGACGAGTAGAACTTCAGCGCCTTGCCGCCGGTCGTCGTCTCGGGCGAGCCGAACATGACGCCGATCTTCTCGCGCAACTGGTTGATGAAAATGGCGACCGTGTTGCTCTTCGACAGGGCGCCTGTGACCTTGCGCAGCGCTTGGCTCATCAGCCGCGCCTGCAAACCGACGTGGGAATCGCCCATTTCGCCCTCGATCTCGGCCCGTGGGACGAGCGCGGCGACCGAGTCGATCACGATCACGTCGAGCGCGCCGGAGCGAATCAGCGTCTCGGCGATATCAAGCGCCTGTTCGCCGGTGTCCGGCTGCGAGACGAGCAGTTCGGCCGTGTTGACGCCGAGTTTCTGCGCGTACCCCGCATCGAGCGCGTGCTCGGCGTCGATGAAGGCGGCCAAGCCACCGAGTTTCTGCGCTTCGGCGATGATCTGCAACGACAGCGTCGTCTTGCCGGACGACTCGGGTCCGTAGATCTCGATCACCCGACCGCGCGGCACCCCGCCGACGCCGAGCGCCGCGTCGAGCGCAATCGAGCCGGTCGAGATGACATTGATCCGCTTCTGGGCGCCGTCGCCCAGCTTCATGATCGAGCCCTTGCCGAACTGCTTGTCAATCGAGTCGAGCGCGATCTGCAGCGCCTTCATCTTCGCGTCGAGCATCTTCGCTTCTTTCGCGTCCTGCGCGTCCGACTTCTGCGATGCAGTCGCCATGCAAACTCCGGTTGGGAGGTCAGAGGGATCGTGGAGTGAGTCGCTCGTGGCAGCGCCCGAAAGCCGGGTTCAGCCGGACTCACCATGCCTGAACCGTCAGCGAATGATGTGCCACTCGGGCGAAATCCGCCAGCGCGGAAAAACCGCATTATTCCGGCCTTACGGGGCGTTTTTCGTCGCAGCGGCGGGAGGAAAGCCTGTCAGGATGTGCAGTTGTTTGGCCGGGTGGACGAAATCCGCACGGATTGCCGAAATCCGGCCGAAAAAGCGGCCGATCAGCCGATCCACGAGGTGAGCAGCGTCCGGGCCGGTTCGAAGTCGGGTTCGAGCCGGAGCGCCGTCTCGCAGGCGGCGAGCGCTTCCTCGGTGCGGCCCAGATCGGCGAGCGCGAGGGCGCGGCAATGGTGCGCCTCGGCGGCGAGCGGCGAGCGGCGCACCGCCTCGTCGAAGTCCAGCAGCGCCCGGTCGAGTCCGCCTCGGGAGCGGTGGACGAGGCCGCGCTGAACCAGCGGGCGGCTGTTGCCGGGGTCGTGCTCGATGGCGGCGGTGAAGTCGCGCAGCGCCAGATCGGCCGCGCCGAGCAGGACGTAGGCACCGCCCCGGTGCGCCCGAATGACAGCCGTCAGGTGCTCCGGTAGCTCGAAGGTCAGCAGTTGCGTGTAGCCTTCAACCGCCTCGTGCAGCCGCCCTTCCGCGTGATCGGTCAGCGTATCGACCAGCAGCCCGGTGTAGGCGTCGCGTCGCGGCTTCGGTCGGGTGGACTCGAACGTCCGCAGCTCGCGCAGGTCGGCCGAGACTTCAGTGGAAACCGGGGCCAGCTCGACCGGGGCGGCGATCCGCTCGAACAGCGCCAGTTGGCGGCGGTGTGCGTCGCGTTGCAGCCCGCGCTGGTACTCGCGGATCTCCTGAAAGATGCTGTCGGCGAGGGACAGGCTGGCCGACAGAGCGGCCAGTTTCCGCCGCAGCGACCCTTGAATCGGGCTGGCGGCGACCTTATAGATCAACTCGTGCTCGACCTCGGCCCACGCGTCCTGCAACTGCGTCCTGATCTGCACCTCGGCCACCGCTTCCGTCTCGATATCGGCCGCGAAGCAGACGAGCAGGTGCGTCGATTCGTAGCCGAACTCGCTCAACGGTCGGTCGTCGCCTTTGAAATCGACTTCGAGCACCTGAAACGCGCGTCGGGCGGCGGTCAGAACCGTATCGACATCTTCGAGAAACGGGCAGACGATGCGGACGCCGAGAATGTCGGTCGGACCGGCGAGCGGATCGGCGTCGGGTCCGGCGTACCGCTTGGGGTCGCGCTGAACCTTGGCGAGCAGGCTGTCGAACGACTTGACGCGGGCGCGAATCTGGGCGCGGACGCCGGTTTCGACCACGATCTGCTCCAGTCGCCCGGTGATGACGGCGAGCGAGTCGGTCAGCGCGGGCAGCCGCTCGGTGTAGCGGAGCCGGAGCGCATCGCGGTCGAGCGGAAGGCGTTCGGTCGAGGTCATCGGGCAGTCTCCAGCCCAAGCAAGCGGCGCCGAACGAGGTCGAGCGCCGCTTCGGTCGCCCGGTCCTGGTTGCGCGTCCGGTCGTCGGTCAGTTGCAACTCGACCGTGACCGTTCCGGCAGCGTCGGCAAGGGCCAAGTGGACCAATCCGACGGGCTTTTCATCGGTGCCGCCGCCGGGTCCGGCGATGCCGGTCGTGCTGAGACCGAGGTCGGTCGCCAGTTCGCGCCGGACGCCTTCGGCCATCGCGACGGCGATTTCGGGCGAGACGGCGCCGTGCTCATCGATCCGCACGGCCGGGATGCCGAGCAACTGCACTTTCGTCCGATCCGCATACGTCACCAGCCCGGCGACCAAGTAGTCGGACGCGCCGGGGACGCGGCTGAGTCGGTGCGCGACCCATCCGCCAGTACACGATTCCGCGACCGAGAGCGTCAGCCCGCGCTCGGTCAGCAGTCGGCCGACGGTAACCTCGAGCGGTTCGTCGCCGTCGCCGTGGATAAAGGCACCGGCGGCGTCGCGCAGGTGCGCCTCGATCCGGTCGAGCCGAGCGGCGACGGATTCGGCGTCGGTGTCGGTCGCGGTGATCCGCAGCCGAACGCCGGTGATGGCCGGGAGAAAGGCGAGCTTATCGGTTGGACCGAGAAACGTGTCCGTCGGACCGAACCGCTCGGCCAGATCGGACTCGCCGATGCCGGTCGTGATGAGCGTTCGGCGCCCGATGAAGCGGCCAGCACGACCGGTCAGCATCGGCACCAGATGATCGGCGACGAGCCCGCGCATCTCGTGCGGGACGCCGGGCAGCGAAATCAGCACGCGGCCGTCGGGTCGGTCGAGCCACGTCCCCGGCGCGCTGCCGTTGGCGTTCTGCAAGACACGAGCGCCGCGCGGGACGAGCGCCATCGCCTCCTGCACCGCCGTCGCCGTTCGGCCGCGCCGAGCGACACGGGCGCGGATGTTCGCCAGCGCATCGGCGTCCGAGACCAGATCGACGCCGACAAAGCGACAGATCGCGCTCTTGGTCACGTCGTCGTGGGTCGGCCCGAGTCCGCCGGTGACCACAACGACCTGGGCCTCGCCGAGCAGCCGACCGAGCGCAGCGACGAGCCGAGGCTCGTCGTCACCCACCGTGTCGGCCGCGATCAGATCGAAGCCGAGCGAGGTCAGCGCATCGCCCAGAAAGGCCGCGTTCGTATCGACAACTTGGCCGACGAGCAGTTCGTCGCCGACGGTGAGCAGGGCGGCGCGCATGGATCAGAGCGGGAAAAAGCGGAGGCCAAGCTGGAGCACGAGGTTGGCGGCAAGACCGGCCAGCAGGTCGTCGGCCATGATCCCCCAGCCGCCGGGCAAGCGCTGCACGGCGTCGATGGGACCGGGCTTCCAGATGTCGAACAGGCGGAATAGGGCGAATCCGGCCGCGAGTGCGACCCAAAACGCGGTCGAGCCGATCGGCGGCCACGGCAAAAACAGCAGCGCCGTCCACTGGCCGACGACTTCATCGACGACGGCGAC
>JBBSVG010000342.1:0-4216 GCA_038233775.1 Bacteroidota bacterium
CCCGGCTTCCTGCTCCTCGAACAGCTTGATGATCTCGTCGGCGTAGCCATCAACCGGCCAGCTCGTCGGGTACGGCTCGATCCCGGCCGCCCGCAGCCCGGCCAATTTCTCGCGCCGGGCGATCATTTGGTCGGTCAGCACCGGTCCGGCCGATAGCGCCGCCGGGTCGGGCGCGGCGCCGGTGGTCATGCCGGGATGAACGTCGGGCGGCTGCATCGGTTCGGTCTGCGGATCGGTCACGGTGGCGCGGGGTTCGGGTTGAGGAGAACGTCAGGGTAAAGGTACGTCGGGCGTGGGCGCGTCGAACCGGACCACTGGCGCGGCGCGGCGGTTGGCTTCCTGCTCGGCGACTCGGGCGCTGTCGGGCATATTGGCGGCGCGGTAGATCGCGGCCAGCGCCGTCATCGTGTTGACATCGCCGGGCGACAGATCGGCGGCGCGGCGGTAGAGCGGGATCGCGTCGGCGAATCGGCCGCGTCGGGCCAGCGCGAGGCCGAGGTTCCGCAGCGCGACCGGATCGCCCGGCCGCAACTCGGCCGTGATTCGATACGCCGCTTCCGCACCGACGAAATCGCCGCGCTCGAACCGGATCGCGCCCAGATTCGTCCACGCATCGGCGGCTCGCGGTTGCTGCTGAACGACCGTCTCGAACAGCTCGTTTGCCGCGTCGGTCGAGTCGCGGGCGGTCAGGACGACGGCCAGATTGTACCGGGCGAGTGCGTAGTTCGGCTTGAACCGGAGCGCCGTCCGCCGGTCGGCCGCCGCACCCGACAGATCTCCGCGCAGCCACGACAGCAGCGAGCGGGCGTTGTACGGCATCGCGTACTGCGGCGCGAGTTGCAGCGCTTCCGCGAGTTTCGCCACCGCTTCGGTCGTGTCGAGCGCCAGCGACCGGACGCCGGTTTCGTAGGCCCGCACGGCGGCGCGGGGGACGAGCGTCGTTTGGTCGGCCAAGCTTTCCTGAATCGCGGGCGCGTCGCTGTTGATCGTCAAGCGGCTGCCGACATCGTCCAACAGGTCGCCAGCCAAGTCGTCGAACCGATCCGTCGCGGCCGTAAAGGTCAGTCGGTAAACCAGATGCGCTTTCGGGATCAGGTATTCGACCGCCTGCACCGATGTCGTTCCGCTCCGCCCGCCGACCGCGCCGCGATAGCGAATCCGCCGCACACCGTCGGCAAGTGTGGTCCGCTCGACCGAGCCAGCGGGCGGGTTGTAACCCTCGATTTCGGGGGAAACTCGGGCGGAATCGTAGCCGCCGAGCGTGCGGACGCCGGGATCGAGACCGAGATCGAACACCGTCAGCGTGAGGGCCGCCGGGGCGTTGGGATGGGTCGTGTCGCGGTAGGCGGCCAAGAGCGCGACCGGATCGACCAGCGGCTCGGCGTTCGGATCGAGCGGCAACGCCGTCGCCGCGACGAACCCGGCCGGGACGGTCAGCGCGGTTCCATAATAGGCGTTTCGCACCGCCGCGCCCGGCGTCGGCGCCGTTTTGCAGCCCGCGATCAACAGCAGCCCGATCCAAAGTCGTCTCATTCGGTCATCCCGTTCAGATACACCCGAGGCACCCGTGCGGTCAGCGCGGTTGTGATTTCATACGGAATCGTGTCCAACCAATCGGCTACCTGCGCGATGCTGGGTCCAGCGCCGCCGATCAGATCCACCTCGTCGCCGGGCCGGACGGTCGCGCCGGGTCCGCAATCGACGACGATTTGATCCATGCAGACCCGTCCCGCGACCGGGCAGCGGCGGCCGTCAATCGCCACCCACGCCTTGTCCGTCAGCCCGCGCCGGTAGCCGTCGCCGTAGCCGACCGGAATCGTCGCCAGCACCGTTTCCCGACTCGTGACGTAGTGCCGACCGTAGGACACCGGCGTTCCGGCTGGGACGGTTTTGACCAGCCCAACGACGCTTCGCAGCCTGAGCACCGGCGCCACCTTGACCGAGCGGACCACGTCAGCCGACGGGTACGAGCCATACAGCAGGATGCCCGGCCGGACAAGCCCGTAATGCGACTCGGGCAGGCTGAGAATCGCGCCAGAGTTGGCCGCGTGAACCCGCGTCGGCCGAATCCCGCGCTCGGCCAGCGCCCGGCGCACCGACCCGAACCGGCCCAGTTGCAACCGGGCGAACGCCGGATCGGCCTCGTCCGAGGTGGAGAAATGCGTCATCAGCCCGTCGAGCCGCAGTCCGTCGAGTCGCGACAAGAACGCGGCGAAGGCGAGCGCGTCGTCGGGTTGAACCCCGACGCGGCCCATCCCAGTGTCGAGCTTCAGGTGAACCGAGACCGTTCGACCGGCCTCGACCGCCGCCGCCGAGAGCGCCCGCGCCGTGTCGGCGTCCGACGGCGAGCAGGCCAGATCGTGCGCGGCATACAGCGCGGCTTGGGCGGCGAGCGGCGCGGTCAGGCTGAGAATCGGCGCCCCGATTCCGGCAGCCCGAAGCGCGGCGCCTTCCTCGGGAATCGCGACGGCCAGATGCGTCGCTCCGGCTGACAGAAACGTCCGCGCCGACGGCACCGCGCCGTGGCCGTAGCCGTCGGCTTTGACCGTCGCCATGACCTCGACCGCCGCGCCGATGCGGCGCCGGATCGCCCGCAGGTTTGCCGCGAGTTGGCCCAGATCGACCTCCGCTCGGGTCGGGCGCCCGGTCGCGACGGCGGGTTCGGCGGCAAACGGCGGCGGAACAGGCATGGGTAGCATCAGCGGGGCGGGGCGACAGTTCGGGGGAGAATATAGCCGACCGGGACGCATCGCCGCAACCCGGCGGCGCGGCGCTTGCGGTCGGGGCGCCGGATTGGGCAGAGCAACGGCAAAAGGGGGCGCAGATGACCGATGTGATCGTGTCGGATCTGGAGGGGACGCTGACGGCTGGCGAATCATGGAAAGGCGTCGCCCGCTACCTGAAAACCCACGGCCGCGCCGCTCAGTACCGCTGGTTCTTCCTCAAACACCTGCCCGAAGCGCTGCTCGCCAAAGGTCGCCTGATCGACGTGCAACGGTTCAAGGACCGCTGGCAGGTCGATATGTCGCGGCTGTTCAGCGGGTTCACGGTCGATGAACTGTCGCGCATGGGCGAGTGGGTCGTCGAGCACGAACTCTGGCCGCAGCGGCGCCGGGCCGTGCTGGCCGAGATCGCGGCGCTCGGCGCAGCCGGTCACCGGCTCGTGCTCGCGTCCGGAACGTACCAACCGGTGCTCGAGGCGTTCGCCCGACGAACCGGCGCGGAAGCGCTCGGGACGCTGCTCGAGGTCGCCGATGGCCTTGCGACCGGTCGGCTCACCGGTTGGGTCAACGTGGGTCGGGCCAAAGCTGAGCGGCTGACCGGCTGGCTGGCCGAACGCTCCGCTTCAATCCGCGCCGCATACGGCGATACGGCCGCCGACCTGCCGATGCTCGCGCTCAGCGCCTACCCGGTCGCCGTTTGCCCCGACGCACGACTCGCCCGCGAAGCCGCCCGGCTCGGCTGGCGCGTGCTGACCGACGACCGTCCGGCCCGATGACGCCTTTCTCCGCCGATTTCTCGTAAGATCATGGCCGACACGGGAATCCGCTCCTGGCGCCGCTGGCGTCCGAAGGATCGAGCGCGCTTCGAGGGGCCGGTTCGGCTGCGGCCGGCGCGGCGAGCGTTCTCGTTCCGCCGCTCGTCGTTTTTGCTCTACCGCTCCATCCGGGCCGGGGCGCAACGCGACCGGCTGCTCTTGACGCTGGCTGCCTCCATCGGCGCCCTCGTCGGGCTGTGCGGCTACGTCTTCCACGTCATCGTCGAGCGGATGGCGGAGCTGTTCAGCCTGCTGTTCGAGGCGAGCGCCAACTATCCGTTCAGCCTTGCGCTGATCCCGCTCGTTCCGGCCGTCGGCGGACTGCTGGTCGGGCTGGTGGACCGCTACATCTTCCGCACCGGTCGCGGCCACGGGATTCCGGAAATCATCCAGTCGCTGATCATCTCCGACGGCGTGCTGCGGCCGATCACGATTCCGCAGAAGATGCTGACCGCCGCGCTGTCGATTGGCTCGGGCGGCGGCGGCGGTCGCGAGGGACCGATTGTGCAGATCGGCTCGGCCATCGGCTCATCGGTCGGCCAAGCGTTGCGCTTCGGACCCGACCGGATGCGGACGCTCGTCGCCTGCGGCGCGGCGGCGGCGATCAGCACGATCTTCAACGCCCCGTTGGGCGGCGTCATGTTCGCGCTCGAAGTGATTCTGGGCGAGTTCTCGGTC
>JBBSVG010000343.1:0-4210 GCA_038233775.1 Bacteroidota bacterium
CTCCTCGGCGGCCTGTTCGGCTGATCCAGCTTCCGAGAGGCTTGAAGGATATTCGGACCCAACCGCCCCCCGCCGGGGGGCAGCCGGCGCAAGCCGAGCGGGGGGCGTCGTTGAGGCAGATCGGGTAAAAACGACGCCCCACCGGCGCTGTCGCGCCACCTCCCCGACGGGGAGGGGTTGGTTCCCTGAAATATCCGTCAATCACACGCTGCATGAAATCGCGCTGCCGACCGTCACGACGCGGCACAGGCCGCGCAGTCGGCTGACGGCGCGGCGGAACTCGAAGGCGTGGTCGCCGTCGGTCCAGAGCGCTTCCGGTTCGACGGTCATCGTCAGGTAGAGTGGCGCCGGTTTCCGGTCGAGTCGGTCGAGCAGCCAGATAAACCGCTGCGCGTCGTCGGCGGTCGCGATCTGCACGTCGCTCAGGAACAGCGCGTCGTGGGCGACGAGTTGGTCGAGCCCGTCAGGTCGCTCGGCCATCTGGCGCAGCGCATCGGCGAACGGGACGATGAGCGGATTCGTCGCCCGGCTCGCGGCGGCAGCGGCGATCAGACACGGCGCGGTCGCCGTCGGCACGCCGACCCAGACGGTGCCGCGCCGGTTGTCCGACCGGTTCCGCCGCGCATCCTCGCCATCGACGGGCAGCACCAGAAACCGGTCGCGATAGCCGTCAACAAACTCGCCGAACGCTTTAGCCCGAAAGCCGGTCGTGTAAAGATCCTCCGGTCGCCGGTTGCTCGTGGCGACGAGCGCGAGGCCGCTCTCGAACAACGCCGTCAGAAATCGGACGACGATGACGGCGTTGGCCGGGTCTTTCACCTCCAATTCATCGACAAACAGCACGTCGCAGCGCCGGGCCAACTCGGCGACGACGCGGGCCGGATCGTGCCCATACAGCCGTTTCGACAGCTCACCGTAGGCGACGAAGCCGCTGCGAACCGTCGCCGGTAGCGCGTGATACAGCGCGCCGAGCAGGTGCGTCTTGCCGACGCCGACCGGACCGACGAGGTACACGCCCTGCGGTCCGACCGGTCGCGCGCCCAGCCCAAACGCTCGGGCCAGTCGGCTCAACCCGCCCTGCCGCTCGGCCGCCCGCTCCATCAGCACTTGCCCGAACGCTTCCATCCCGGTCCGCGCCGCCGTCTGCAACGGGGTGTGTGGGATGTAGCTCTCGAACGTCTTGCCAGCGAGCGAGGCATCGGGCGGTTGAAGCAGCATCAGGCGTCGGAATCGGGGTCAGTCGCGCCAGGCGAGCGAGAGAATGTGGTCGGGTAAGAGCAAACTGGCGACCTCGAACGGGGCCGCGCTCGGGTCGAGACCGGGCAGATCGAGCCGACCGGTGCGGGCGTTTTCTGTTATCTCGATCAGCCGCACGGCGGTCGGCGAGACGCGCAGGCCGAGTCCGAGCGCTTTCAAGACCGCTTCTTTCAGCGTCCAGAGCAGCAGAATCGACCGGTCGGGCGCGAGTCCACTTCGGTCGAGCAGCGGACGCTCGTCGTCGCGGCAGATTCGGGCGGCGAGTCGGGGATGAACCGGTCGGTGCGGTTCGAGATCGATCCCAACCCAGCGCTGCGGACCGACGGCGGCGGCGATGCACGTCGGCGAGTGGGCGATGCCCAAGCGCAACTCGCGACCCGGCAGCATCGGACAGCCGCCCGGTGCAATCGTGAGTTCGACCGGTTCATCCGGCGCGACCAACCAACGGGCCATCACGCGCCCGGCGACGAAGGCGGCGCGGCGACCGGCATGCGTTAGGTGGCCGAGCCGCAGCCGGTCGTCGTCGCTCAGCCGGTCGGTGGCGAACAGATCGGGCGGCGGCGCGGCGACGTTGCCGATCCCACCGTCGCGCCCGACGAATGGCGCCATCGTCCAGCGCAGCCCGGTAGGAGCTGCGAGCGCGTCGATCATTCGGCTTCACCGACAATAAAAGCGTCGGCTTCGATCTCGACGAGCAACGCGGGATCGATCAGGCGGCGGACCTCGACCATCGTCGCCGCCGGCCGAATCTGCCCGAACACCTCGCCGTGCGCCCGACCAATCGCCTCCCACGCGCCGATGTCAACCGTAAAAATCCGCGTCCGCACGACATCACCAAGCGTCGCGCCGACGGCGGCGAGGGCGGTTTCGATCCGCAACAGAATGTGTCGCGTTTGCGCGTACGGATCGCCCGGCGCGACCGGCTGGCCGTCGCTGTCAATCGCTGTCGTCCCGGCGACGTGGACGTGCGGGCCGACCCGAACCGCGCGGCTGTAGCCGACGACCGGCTCCCACGGCGAGCCGCCGTTGTGGTTCTGTCGGGTCATGCGCCGGGGAAGTCGGGGTGTTGCCGCACCTGCCGCGCTTGCCACAGATGGCGGCGCTCGTGGGCGGCCAAGAAATCGAACCACTCGCCCAGCCCGAGCCGGACGATTTTTGTGACGGGCGAGGCGATTTTCGGTCGGCTGCGGTTGACGCCTTCGGTCGCCTCGGCCAGCCCGACCAGTTCGCGCTGCATCGCATCGACGGCCGGGCGCAGATCGGTCAGCGTCGCGGCGACCGGCGGGACGTAGATCTTGGGCGACTTCATCGGCACCGAGGCCGGCGGCTCCGACGAGCCGATGATCAACCGGGCGAGGAATCCGGGTCGGTAAGGCTTGTCCGACGGCGGCGCCGTGTGGACGGCCACGCGCAGCTTCGGTTCGATCAGATGATGCACCGTCAGCAGATGCTCCAAGCATTGGGCAATCGACCAGCGCCCCGGCGACGAGCGCCAGTTGAGTTGCTCGTCGCTCAGTCCGCCGAGCAGGGCGCGGGCATCGACCCGGATCGCCTCGAAAGCGGCGGCTTGATCGGCAGACGTCATCGGATTGTCTCCACGGGATCGGGCATCGGCGGGTTCGGCGGTGGGGTTCGACCCGTCAATTGGATCAAGCCCCAACCGCAGCCGACCAACAGCGTGCCGAGCGCGACGACCGTCACCCAACGGCCCGCGCTGCGCCAGCCGAGGGCCAGCGTCGGCGCGACCAGCCCGAGCACGGGATAGAGGTTTTTGCCCCAACTCGTCATCGTTCCGGCTGGATACGACAGCGTGTACCCGAGCGAGGCGACGAGCGCCGCTGCCAGTCCGACGGCCGTTCCCAGCGCCAACCGTCGCTCAACGGGCGACAACTCGCGGCGCCACCAGCCGATTCCGGCAGCCGCGAGCGCAAGCGGGACCGCGATGAGAAACACACTGGTCGGCGGGTGGACATCGTAGCGGCGACCGAGCGCGACCCAGAAACTCCAGCCGAGCGTGCGGAGCGACCAGACCAGATGCGCCGGCGTCAGCGACCAGCCGACGGCGGCGCCGGGGTTGACCGCGACGGCCTCGCCGTAGAGCAGCGCGTTTCGCAGCACGAGCAGCGCCGCCGCGACGGCGACTGGCCCAAGCATCAGCGCGGTGACCCGAACCCGGCGCCGCACGCCGCCGTCGAGCGAACCGATCCGCAGCGCGGCGACAGGCAACAGCACGAGCGCGTTCAGTTTGGTCAGCAGCGCGAGGCCGATCAGCAGCCCCGTCAGCAGCGCCGAGCGGTCGTGTCGGCCGAACGAGTCGCGGGACAGCACGGCGAGCGCGGCCGTCGAGAGCAGCACGAGCAGTCCGTCGTTCGTCGCCGAGGCCGTCAGGGCGATGTGGGTCGGCAGGACGGCGACGAACAGCGTCGCGAGATCGGCGGTCGTCGGCTCGACCCAGCGCCGGGCGAGTCGGTGCGCGGCGATCAGCGTTCCCAACCCGATCAGCACCGACAGCAGCCGCAGCCGAACGAGCGGACCCGGCGGCGTCGCTTGCTCCATCAGCGGCAGCACCGGTCCGGCGCCGGTCAGCGCGAGCGCCGCGACAGCGTAGTAGAGCGGCGGCTGAAAGCCTTCGTACTCGGGGAACACCGGTCGACTGACAGGCAACCGACCGTCGGCCAGCGCAGCAGCGACCCGGTAATGCGGGTACTCGTCGGCCGCGTCGAACGCCGGGGTCAGCAGCGCGAACGCCAGCCGCAGCCCGACGCCGAGGGCGAGGATCAGCAGCAGCCGTCTGGAGAGAGTCAGGGTCACGTCGAGCGCGGGAATCGGGAGGCAAACGGCCGCCGCAAACGTCCGGCCGGAGCGGGCTGTTGGCGGCTCAGACCAACCAAACGGAGACACGATGCGTGCAAGACCGAAGGTGCTGACGGTGATCCTCGCCGGCGGCAAGGGC
>JBBSVG010000344.1:0-4188 GCA_038233775.1 Bacteroidota bacterium
GGGCGGCGGCTTCCCGGTCGATCTGGATGCGGATCTGTGGAATCAGCACCTGCTTCTCAACCGACAGGTCCACCACCCCCGGCACCGTCGCCATTGCTGCCCGGACCCGGTCCGCTTCCGCTCGCAGGACGCTCAGATCACGACCGAACACCTTCACGGCAAGTTGCGCCCGGACGCCGCTGAGCAGGTGATCCAGCCGATGACCGATAGGCTGGCCGATGTTGACAACGGCGCCGGGCAACTGCGCGAGTTGGGTGCGGAGATCGGCCAGCACCTCGGCCCTGGGCCGCCCGTCCGGTTTCAACTCGACCTCGATCTCGGTCGAGTGGACCCCCTCGGCGTGCTCATCCCGCTCGGCTCGACCGGTCCGCCGTCCGGTGGAGGCAACCTCCGGCACCGACAGCAGCAGCCGTTCGGCCACCGTACCGATTCGGTTCGACTCGCCCAGCGAAGTGCCGGGTGGCAGCAGCAGGTTGACCGTGTACGACCCCTCGTTGAACGGCGGCAGGAACTCGCGCCCGAAGGTCGGCACGATAGCCACCGCCGCCGCCACCAGCCCGGCCGCGACGATGAGGACGAGACCGGTGTGTCGCAGGGTGTGGCCGAGCAGCCGCTCATCAATCCGTTTCAGGTGCCGGACCAGCCACCCGTCGTGTTCGGCCCGAGCGACCGCCTTCGAGTTCGGCAACAGGTACGCGCACAGGGCCGGGGTGACGGTCAGCGACACCAACAGCGAGGCGAGAATGCTGGTGATGTAGGCCAGCCCAAGCGGGGCGAAGATCCGTCCTTCGATGCCTTGAAGGGCGAACAGCGGCAGAAAGACGAGCACCACCAAGAGGGTGGCGAAGACGATGGAGTTCCGCACCTCGCTCGATGCACGGTAGATCACCAGCAGCGGCGGCTCGGGCACCGGCTTCAACCGGTTTTCCCGGAGGCGACGGAACACGTTCTCCACATCGACGATGGCGTCATCGACCAACTCGCCGATGGCGACGGCCAGACCGCCGAGGGTCATCGTGTTGATCGAGACGTCGAATGCCTTGAAGACGAGGGCGGCGATGACGAAGGAGAGCGGGATCGCCGTCAGGGTGATGGCGGTCGTGCGGAAGTTGAGCAGGAACAGAAACAGCACGAGGGTCACCAGAATCGCCCCGTCCCGGAGCGCGTCCTCGACGTTGCCGATGGCCGAGCGGATGAAGTTGGCTTGGCGGAACACCTCCCGGTTGAGCTGAACGGACTTCGGCAGGGCCGGGGCGAGTTCATCCAGCGCCAGGTCGATGGCCGCCGTCAACTCAACCGTGTTCGCTCCGGGCTGCTTCTCGATGCTGAGGATGACGCCCGGTTGCCCGTTCACACCGGCATCGCCGCGCTTTTGCTGCGCCCCAAAGCGGACCTCGGCCACCTGGCCGACCGTCACCGCGACCCCATTCCTGGTGGTGATGACCGCGTTAGCGAGATCCTCGGGTCGCGTCGTCCGGCCTTCCGCTCGGATGAGCAGTTCCTGACCATTGCGGTCGATGAAACCGCCCGTGGCATTCTGATTGGCTCGTCGGAGCGCGGCCTCCACGTCCTCGATGGACAGGCCGAAGGTCCGCAGTCGCGCCGGGTCGGGCAACACTTGGTATTGCTTCACGCCCCCGCCGATGGCGATCACCTGTGCCACGCCGGGAATCGTCATCAGCCGGGGACGGATCGTCCAGTCGGCCAGCGTGCGCAGCTCGATGCCTTGTGTCCCCGCCGAATCGGTGGTCTCCTTCGAGGTCAGCCCGATGAGCATGATCTGGCCCATCACCGACGAGATCGGACCCATGTTCGGCGTCACGCCGTCGGGCAGCTGGCCCCCGACCTGCTGCAGCCGCTCGCTGACGAGCTGTCGGTCGCGGTACAGATCGGTTCCCCAGCCGAACTCGACATAGACCACCGAGAGGCCGACCCCGCTGGTCGAACGGACCCGTTCCACCCCAGGCGCACCGTTCATCGCCTGCTCGAGCGGCAGACTGACGAGCGCTTCGACTTCCTCGGGCGCCAGCCCCTCGGCCTCGGTGAGCAGCGTGACGGTCGGTCGGTTCAAATCCGGCAGCACGTCGACTGGCAGGTGCAGCAGCGTATAGGCCCCATAAACAAGCAACAGGGCCGCCCCGGCGAGCACGAGCAGCCGATTGTGCAGCGAGAAGCGGATGATGGCGTCAAACATCGCGGTCTGTGAAATCGAGTGGTGGCGCCCACGGGCCGCCGGTCGGGAGTCGGGGTCGCGGCGGTCAGCGGGCGGCGCGCAACTGGTAGGCGCCCACGGTGACGATCCGGTCACCGGCCCGGACACCGCTTTCGACGACCACCTCATTTCCGGTTCTCGTCCCGAGCGCCACCCGATGTCCGACGAACGCCTCCGGCGACGTGTGGACGAAAATCATCGGCACTTCGCCGGATCGAACGATGGCGGCCTCCGGCACGACTACGGCACGCTCCGGGCGACCCACCTCGATCCCAACCTCGGCCTGTTGACCGGCCCGGAGCCAGCCGTCGCGGTTTTCCACCTCGAAGACGACCCCAACCGTCCGGGTCGTTGCGTCCACGATCCCGCCTATCGAGACGAGACGAGCAGCGAAGGCAGTGTCCGGGTAGGCGGGGACGGCGACGCGGGCCGACCGACCGACCGACTGGCCCGCCGCCGTCAGCGGACCCAGGTCGGTTTCGTAGAGCTGTCCCTCGACATAGAGCCGGGACAAGTCGATGACCCGAAACAGGGTCACACCGGGCTCGACTTGCTGACCCAGCGTGGCGTTGGCTTGGGTCAGCGTGCCCGCGATGGGGGCTCGCAACTCGTAGCGGCGGCCCGAGCCGAGCGCTCGCGCGGCTGCTTTGGCCGTCGTCTCGGCTGCGTGCAGCCGGATCTCGGCCGCCTCGATCTCCTTTCTCGCCACCACCTGTGACAGCCGCTTGAGGCGATCCACATCCAACCGAGTTTGGGCGAGTTCAGCTTGGGCTTGGGCTTGGGTCGATGCCAGTGCCGCCCGGTCCGGTCCGCTTAGACTTCCTTCGACCGTGGCAAGGAGTTGACCCTGGCGAACCCTCGTCCCGACCGCCGGAAAGGCCCGGCTGACGATCTGGCCCGGCTGCGGCGCGCTGACGAGGGCATCGCCCTGAGGCCGAGCGGCCAAGACGCCACGGATGCGGATCTGGGCCGACACGTCGCGCTCGACGGCGGGGGTCGTTCGGATGTTCAATAGGAATTGGGCAGCTTTGCCGACGGCGACGGTGTCACCCGTCGAAGCTGCCGCTCCGGCCACCGGGGCGCCGTGGCTTTCCCCCTCATGGGCACGAGCCGAACCGCCGTCGGCAGGCAGGAGCGAGAGCGTGGTCAGCCCGAGGGCGAGCACGGCCACGCCGACCGTCGCTTGGAGGCGCAACCGGCGGCGGGCCGCCAGAGCAAAGAAGGGGGACACAGGGGACATACGTCGCCTCAAGAAACGGGATCGGAAGGGGTGCGGTCCGGTCGCCCCATCGGGACGGGGTCGCCAGGAGATGCGACGCCGTGGCGAACAGGGTCTCGGCTGGATGGGTCGAATCGGTCGGTCGATGGATGGATGCTGTCGTCCTGCCGGTGACGGGAGCGGTAACGCAGACCGAGCGCGACCGCAACAGCAAGCAGGGCGAGGCCCAGCCCGATCCAGCCCCACGGCAGACGGCCTTGGTCGGGAGCCGCCGGTTCGACTGCATGGGCGACCGGACCGATGGCGAGCCCGCTCATCAACAGCAGATCGCTGCGCTCACCGGCGGTCAGGCTCAGGGTCAGGTCGTAGTGACCATCGGCCGGATAACCGGTCGGGATGCTCACGCGATAAATCCCCGGCTGGCCCGTGTAGGTAACAGTCGGCACGTCCTTGCCGGGCCGGGCACCGACCGCCCCAAGCGTGATTTCCGCACCGGTGATGGGTACATTCGTGTCGTAGTCCGACAGGTAGAGGACGCCGATATAGGGCTGCCCAGCGAGGGTGGGACGGTACTTGAGCACCGCCTCGAACCCTTCGGTCGTCGAACTGATCGTCAGCATCCCGGCATCGGCGGCGACCGGCGGCGCGGCCGGTGGGCCATGCTCCTCGCCATTGTGGGCGGTGGCAGAGGGGGCTTGGTACCCGATCAGACCGACCACGGTCAAGAGCAGCAAGGCGCACCTGCGCCAAGTGAGCA
>JBBSVG010000345.1:0-4185 GCA_038233775.1 Bacteroidota bacterium
AAAAGGGTCACGAGTCGAGCCGGTCAGCGTGAATATGGAGCGGGGAGTCACCGCATAACGGCCCGAACGGCGATGGTCGTGCCGGGCGGCGGAACCGGCATCGGCTGCGACGGATCGTGGGCGACGCCGTCGAGCGTCAACGAGACCAGACCGCGACCGGATGTGCTGTTCGGGTTCGTCACCTCGATCTGGTACGTGCCGCCGCGAAACCGCCGCGTCGCCTTGAAACCGGGCCAATCGGACGGCAGGCACGGGTCGAGCAGCAGCCCATCGTACGTCGGCCGCATCCCGAGCAGCCAATCCAAACAGTTGCGGTACGTCCACACGCCCGAGCCGGTCAGCCACGAGTGGCTCGCCTCGCCGAAGGTCGGGTGCTCGGGGCTGGTCACGTACTCGCTCGTCACGTACGGCTCGGTCAGATACCGGTCGGCGTCCTGCCCGACGACCGGCGGTAGCATCCGCCGCTGTAGGCTCCACGCCCGGTCGCCGTTGCCCGCGACCCATTCGGCCAGCACCAGCCACGCCGCCGCGTGGTTGAAGATCGCCCCGTTCTCCTTTTTGCCAGGCACGCATCGGGTCGCGAGCCCAATCGTCGGATCGACGGTGCGGTAGGCCGGTCCGAGCAGTTGCGGCCCTTTGTCGGTGTCCAGATGCTCGGCGACGGATTCGAGCGCCCGCGTGCCGCGTGCTTCGGGCGCGATTCCGGAAATGACCATCCAGCTCTGCGCGTTGATGAAGATCCGCCCCTCGGTGTTCTGCGCCGAACCGATCACATCGCCCGAATCTTTGAAGCCGCGCACGTACCAATCGCCGTCCCAGCACAGCTCGTTGACCGTCGCGGCCAACCGGTCGTAAGCTGATTGATAGCCGTCGGCGCGCGACTGGTCGCCGATGAAGCGGAACAGCTCGACGGCGTCGCGGAGCTGGGCGGCGAGGAATCCGGCGCCCCACATCGTCTCGCCCTTGCCGCCGCGACCGACGTAATCGAGCGTGTCGTTCCAGTCGCCCGGCCCGAACTTCGGCAGCCCGCGTTCGGTCAACTCCGACAAGACATAATCGAACGCACGGGCCAGATGCTCGCGCACGGTCCCTTCGCCGCCGTCGTAGAACTTGACGGTTTGGTCGAGGAACGCGAGGTCGCCAGTCTCGCGCAGGTAGCACATGATCCCAAACGGGACCCACAGCGGCGTGTCCGAGTGGCCCGTCTTCTCCCCCGCTTTGACGATGCGGAAAAAGTTGTGCAGCGTCGAGCCGTCGGCGAACTGGTAGCCGAGCACTTCGATGATGCGCTCGCGGACCCGATTCGGCTCGGCCAGCAGCGCGTCGCCCCACAGATCCTGCATCTGGTCGCGAATCCCGGTGCCGAATAGCAACCCGCCGTGGTAATAGCCAGCGTTGCGCGCCATGTCGAACGTGACCGCCGTTTGGTAGCGCAGCCAGACGTTGAGCATGACGTTGAGAATCTCGTCCGGCGTCTCGACTTGGAGCGTGTCCAAGTGCGATGTCCAATAACGGCGCACTTCCTCCAGCGCGGACTCGACGGCGCCGTCAGCGCGGTAGGTCGCCAGCAGTTCGCGGGCGGATTCCTGCGCGGTCTCTTTCGGGACCATCGCCAAGATCACGGTCAGTTTCTTGGTTTCGCCCGGTGCGAGCGTGACGGCCGTGTGCAGCGCCGCGCACGGGTCACCGTGGGTGATCTCCGACCCGGACAGCTTGCCCTTCTCGATGCCAATCGGGTTCGATTCGGAGCGCCAGCGGCCGATGAACGCTTCCCGTCCCCCGTCGAACGACGCGACCTCGGCGCCGACGAAGCCGACCGCCAGCACATACGGCCACGCCTGGTTCGGTTGGGCCACGCTGACGCCGCGATTCGTCACCCAGTAATGCCGCGTCGCCATGAGGGCTTGCAGCTCGGCGTCGAACTGGACGTCGCTGAAGTGCTTGTCATTCGGCTGGTTGATCAGATCGTTCAGCGCGTTGCCGAGGATCAGTTCAGCGTAGGAAAACAGGTCGAGTTCGCGCGTCTCGGCGCCGGTATTGGTCAACTCGATCTGCCACAGCTCGGCCGGATCGGTGCGCGGGACGAAGTACGTCACGGCGCCGCGAATCCCGCCGCGCTCGGTCGTGATCGTCGTGTAGCCCTGCCCGTGGCGACACTCGTAAAAATCGTAGTCGAGCGTTTCGGTCGGACACCACGTCAGCGAATGCACGGCGCCAGAAGCGCGGTCGCGGACGTAGAGATAGCGGCCCGGTCGATCCCATGGCAACCCGTTGTAGCGCTGCCGCAGAATCCGGTTGTCTCGCGGATCGACGTAGAACGAGAACCCGCCGCCCGTATGGCTGACGAGCGCTGCGTAGCCGTCGTTCCACGAATAATTGATCCACGGCGCTGGCGTGCGCGGGTCGGTGATGACGAACTCGCGACCGTCGTCGGAGAAGTGACCGTAGGGATTCTGGATGTCCATGATCGCGTCGAACGGGTTGAAGTCAGCAGCGGGGAACCAGCCCGGCGAAGATACTGCATCGCGGAAAGAAACGCCAAAGGGCGCCGACCGTCAGCGCCCTTTGGTTGTGCATCCATCCGAAAAAGCCTACCAGTACCGTTCTTCGAGCCACGGGTCGGCGGTGTTGGAGTAGCCGTTGCGCTCCCAGAAGCCGATCTTGTCCTTCGCCATGAACTCCATCCCGTTGATCCACTTGGCGCCTTTCCACGCGTAGCGCTTCGGGATGATCATCCGGCACGGACCGCCGTGCTCGGCCGAGAGCGGTTCGCCGTTGTGCGTGTGGGCGAGCAGCACGTCGTCGTCGAGCAGCATCTCGAGCGGCGTATTGGTCGTGTAGCCCCCATAGGCGTGTTGCAGGACGAACGTCGCTTCGTCGGGCAGCGTCACCAGCGCGAGCACGTCCGTTAGCTTCACGCCGCGCCAGACGTTGTCGAGCTTGCTCCACGTCGTGACGCAGTGGAAATCGGCCTCGACCTCGGTCTGCGGCAGCGCCATGAACGCGGCCCAGTCGAGCGTTTTTTCCGCCTCGACCAGCCCGAACAGCCGAAATTGCCACTCGACCGTTTTGATCCCCGGCGTCGGCCCGTAGGTCAGCACCGGAAATTTTTCAGTGACGTACTGACCCGGCGGGATTTTGGGCTTCCCGTCCTTGTTCAGCGCGTCGGTCTGGACCTTTTTGAAGTATTTGAGCATGGCAAGAAAGCTGTCAGCTATCAGCCGTCAGCTATCAGCTCACGGCAAGAGAACGGCAATGGAAGCAGTCGGCGGCGGCGGTGGCTCCGTTCATGGATTCAGGCGCGGGCGACGCCCAGCGCCCCAGGCTCACCACGAACGAAGATCGGCGCTGAACTACGGCGACGGCGCCGAGCCGCCTTTCCATCGCTCATCGCTCCTCGTTCATCGCTTGGACTAAACCGGCAGATCGGGGGCAAAGGTGCCGGAGACCCAGCGGGCTTCGTCGGAAGCAGAGGTGCCGTCGGAAAAGTGCTCGAGTTTCCAGATCGGGACGGTCGTCTTGAGCCGGTCGATGGCCCAGCGGGTCGCCTCGAACGCCGCTGCCCGGTGCGCGCTGCTGGTCGCAATCGCGACGGACGCCTCGCCGACGGCCAGCGTCCCCAACCGGTGCGTGATGGCGACGGCGGCGACGGGGAAGCGGGCGGCGACTTGCTCGGCCAGATCAGCGAGCAGCCGACGGGCCATCGGTTCGTAGGCGGAATAGTCGATCCGCGTCACCTGCCGACCGTCGGCGTGGTCACGGACGATGCCGAGGAACAGATCGACCGCCCCGGCCGCCGGATCGGCCACGGCCGCGAGCAGCGCCGCCGGGTCGATGACCTCGGGACCGAGGTGAACCATGAGTCGCGCCGCGCTCATCCGCCGGCCACCGGCATCAGCAGCGCGACCTCATCGCCCGGCGAGAGGGCGCTGTCCATCGGCCGATACTCAAGGTTCAGCGCCAGCCGACCGACACCGCGCAGCGACCGAAACGCCGGAAACCGCGCTTCGAGGGCACGATAAACCGACTCACCGGTGGCGGTGGCGTCGGTCAGTTCGACCGTCACGACCGGTTGGCCGTCGGCCGCGTCGCGGAAACCGGCGAACAGCAGCACGTCGAGCGTCATGGCGGTCAGCGGACGATCTCGACGCCGTCGGCGACCATCGTCAGCGCTTGCTGCGGGCC